>JAITVW010000218.1 GCA_031285605.1 Fusobacteriales bacterium
TCAGAAAGAACTTATAGAAACTTTGAAAAAGGGTGAGCAGTATCGTTTTCTGGGAGTTCTTGACAATAAAAAAGAGAACTTTGTAGAGGCGCTGAAATCCGAGTATGGAAGACTAAAACCTGACATAATCGTTGATTTTACCGATACTCTTTTGAATGATACAAAGCTTGTGGAAATTTTGCTTAATTATAAGCTTGAAGGTCTTCAGTTTTATAACTATCTGAATTTTTATGAGAATCTGGAAATGAAGCTTCCCATCAGTGTTCTTGATCAAAAGTGGTTCCTTGAAAATGACGGTTTTGAAATTTACTATAATAATTTTAATATGAGGGTAAAAAGACTTTTGGATATATTAATGGCTGTGATAATAGGAACAATATGTCTGCCGTTAATGCTCACAGCGGCAGTAATAGTAAAGATTGGTTCAAAGGGGCCTGTTTTATTCATACAGGAACGTATTGGGGAGCTGAACAGACCATTTGATATGTATAAATTCAGATCAATGGCACAGGATGCAGAAAAGGACGGTCCTCAATGGGCACAGAAAAATGATGCAAGAATAACAGGATTTGGTAAATTTATGAGACTTACGAGAATAGACGAGCTTCCTCAGCTGTGGAACGTAATAAGGGGAGATATGAGCTTTGTGGGTCCGAGACCTGAAAGAGAGTTTTTTATAAAGCAGCTGGAAAAAGAAATTCCATACTATAATTTTAGACATACGGTAAAGCCGGGACTGACAGGATGGGCGCAGATAATGTATCAGTATGGTTCTACCATAGATGATTCATATATTAAGTTGCAATACGACCTTTATTATATAAAGCATCATAATATAATATTTGATTTTATGATAATACTAAATACAATAACTACTGTTATTTTAGGGAAAGGAAGGTAGAAAATGAAAAAAGTACTGATAACAGGCGGGGCAGGTTTCATAGGATCCCATGTAGCAGACAGATTTCTTTTGAATAACTATAAGGTGACAGCAGCAGATAATTTGGTAACAGGAAATATTGATAATATCAACAGGAAAAATATAAATTTTTTTAATATAGATATAAGAGATAAAGAAAAACTGGAAGAGCTTTTTAAAAGTGAAAGACCTGATTATGTAATTCATCTTGCAGCACAGGTAAGTGTTTCTTCATCAGTGGAAAATGTATTATATGATGCTGAGGAAAATATAACAGCATTAATAAATATTCTGGAATTATGCAGAAAATATAATACTGAAAAGATTGTTTTTTCAAGTACTGCGGCAGTATACGGCATTCCGGAGGAAGTACCGTCAAGAGAGACCAATAAAACAGCTCCGCTGTCACCTTACGGTTTGTCGAAACTTACAGGAGAATAATATATAAAAATGTATTCCGGACTTTTTGGTGTTAATTATGTGATATTAAGATATGCCAATGTGTATGGTCCGAGACAGAGTGCACATGGAGAAGCAGGTGTAGTTTCCATATTTAATGATAAGATAAAGGGAAACGGGGATATTTTTATAGAGGGTGACGGACTTCAGACAAGAGATTTTGTTTATGTAAAGGATGTTTCCGGAGCTAATTATATATGTGCTACAGAAGATATAAAAAATGAAACTTTTAATGTCTCTACCAATACTGATATTTCAATTTTAGAACTTTTTAATACTATGAAAAAATATTCAGGCTATGAAAAAGATGCTTCTTATAAAGAAGCAAGAAAAGGAGATATTAGAAGTTCAAGGCTGGATAATAGTAAATTACTGAAAAATACGAGCTGGAAACCTGAATATACACTGGATCAGGGTTTAAAAGAATATTTTGATAATTAATACCGGCAATACTTTGTATTCTTTCTTTGACAGGTATGATTCTGACTTCGGGAAAAGCGAATGGATTATTAAAATAAAAGATATAAAAAAGAGCATGTTTATATAGGAAAATATGCTCTTTTTGTTTTTAGTTTTATATAATTTTTCCTGCAATTATACAAAGTCTTTTATAATCGGCATATTATACTCAGTCTTTATAAAGAACAGATTTTACGTTTATGATGTCATTAAAATTAAAAAGGCTGTATTCATCGGAAGAATACAGCACTTTCGGCAAGAATATACAGGTATATCATCTCTAACACAGCCAAATAGGCTGTTTGAACATATTTTAGGATGATAAATAAGGGATCCCGTATAATTCCTCTTAAACATAATTTTCTTTAAAAAAATTAGGCTTTTGGTGAATTTATTTTTTAAAAGAAAAAACTAATTTGTAATGCTCTGGTCCTGATTTATAGCCAACTTGGCAAGCGCCAGTTTAACCAGAGGTATTCTAAACGGTGAACATGAGAGGTAAGTAATGCCTAATTTGGAATATAATTCCAAGGCTTCAGGATCTCCTGCCTGTTCTCCGCATATACCAAGTTTTATATTTTTATTTGTTGTTCTGCCAAGCTGTGCCGACATTTCTATTAATTTTCCCACACCTTTTTTATCAAGGGTAGAGAATGGATTAGTGCTAAAAACATCATGATTCATATAGTCAAATAAGAATTTATTAGAATCATCACGTGAAAATCCGAAAGTCATCTGTGTGAGATCATTAGTACCATAACTGAAGAAGTCAGCTTCTTCTGCAATTTCATCAGCCAGAAGTGCAGCTCTTGGTATTTCTATCATAGTACCGATGTGATATTCCACGCTGTTGTTTTTTTCTTTAAATACTTTATTTATTTCATCAACCAAGTGGTTTTTTATAAATTTCAGCTCCTTCTTGTCGCATACAAGAGGTATCATTATTTCAGGGTTTATATTAATTCCGTTTTCCTTGGAAATAACAGCAGCTTCTATAACAGCTCTTGCCTGCATTTTATATATTTCCGGAAAAGTGACAGCCAGACGGCATCCACGGTGACCAAGCATAGGATTACTCTCTTTCAGATTTTCTATTCTGTAGAGCATATCATTCATGGTAAGTCCCATTGAAGCTGCAAGACTTTCGATCTCCACATCAGTTTTAGGAAGAAATTCATGTAAAGGCGGATCCAGAAGTCTTACAGTTACCGGTTTATTATCCATCAGTTTAAAAATTTCCACAAAATCTTCTCTCTGAAACTTTAGAAGTTCGTCCAGATATTCCTTTCTTTCATCTTCATAATTCGCCAGTATCATACTTCTTACAATAGGAATTCTTATTTTATTAAAAAACATATGTTCTGTTCTGCATAATCCTATTCCGTCAGTGTTAAACTGGTTGGCATGCATTACATCATTCGGTGTATCGGCATTTGCTCTTACTCCGATTTTTCTGAATTCATCCATCCATTTTAGAAGAATCTTAAAATTCTCATTAGTATCAAGCTTTACCTTTGGAATTTCTCCAAGATAAATATTTCCTGTACTTCCGTCAATTGAGATACAGTCTCCTTCTTTGATAACTACATCATTTATAACAATATATTTCTCATCTTTATTAAATGCAATATCTTCACATCCGGTAATACAGCATTTTCCTATTCCTCTCGCTACTACAGCCGCATGTGATGTCATTCCTCCTTTTGAAGTAAGGATTCCTTCGGAATAAAGCATTCCTTCAATATCTTCCGGAGAAGTTTCTTCTCTTACGAGTATAACTTTTTCACCTTTATTTCTGGCAATAGTTACATCAGCGGGGTTAAAATATACCTTTCCTGAAGCAGCTCCGGGAGAAGCAGCGAGACCCCTGCCGACTGCTTTTGATTTTTTCAGATATGTATCGTCAAAAACGGGATGAAGCAGATTTTCAATATCTTTAGAGCTGATTCTTCTTATAGCTTCCTTTTTATCAATAAGTCCTTCATTTACAAAGTCACATGCCGAATTAACCGCAGCCAAAGGAGTTCTTTTGGCATTTCTTACCTGCAGGAAGTAAAGCTTTCCGTTTTCTATAGTGAATTCAATATCCTGAATGTCTTTAAAATAAAGTTCAAGTCTTTTTGAAGTATCAAAAAGTTCTTTGTATATATGCGGGAATTCTTTGTTAAG
>JAITVW010000289.1 GCA_031285605.1 Fusobacteriales bacterium
TGCTTTATATATGTTTAATTATTTTTTGAATCAGGGTATTTTCAGTGTGCGGAGTATTATACAGAATAGAAAATTTATTGACAAATAACTAATTTTACTGTACAATTTAAGAAGGAAAAGACAAGTTATAAATACTGTCTTTTTTAAGATTTTAAGTAATGTGAACAGGCAATACAAAAGTTGCTGCGATTATTCCAAATAAAACAGTAATTTTGAAAAAAATTTAAATTATACCTAAACATACCAGAAATTTATTTGGAATAAAAACAATAAAAATTAGGAAAACAGCCCTGCATATCAGCACGGGCTGTCTTTGAATTATATTAGAGAAGAAAATTTACATATCAGCTGTCGGGATTTTATATACAGGAAAAAAGGGACAATGGCAGGTATTCCGCTTTTATGGTTACAGAGTATTTTTAATAATTAATTGATTACTAAAAATTTTATTTATGGTAAAATATAAAAAAGATGAAACTGTAAATAAAATTTCAAAGGAGGAATTTTAGATGAATTATATAGGAATTGATCTTGGGGGAACAAAAATATTAGGTGCATTATTTGACAATAACGGAACGGTAATATATAAAAATAAGAAAAAAACAAAAGCGAAGAACGGAATAAATGTTGTAGAG
Organism: Fusobacteriales bacterium; assembly: GCA_031285605.1. Lineage (GTDB taxonomy): Bacteria > Fusobacteriota > Fusobacteriia > Fusobacteriales > Leptotrichiaceae > Sebaldella. The sequence goes on from JAITVW010000289.1 coordinate 636, forward strand.
AAACAGTTGTTCTCGCTGATAGATGATTTGACGGATAAAAGCGGAAAAGAAGAAATAAAAGCAATAGGAATAGGTGTACCGGGTCTTGTGGATGTAAAGACCGGAACCGTGAAATTTGCTCCCAATATTGCAATGAATAATTATCCTATAGGAGATTTGATCAGGGATAAATATAAAATTGATGTATTTGTAGGAAATGACGTAAATGTGGGAACTCTGGGAGAATGGAAGTATTCCCCGGAAGGTAAGTCTTCAAACTTTATAGGTATTTTCGTTGGGACAGGTATAGGGGGAGGAATAATTATTGATAATAAGCTTTATACAGGTTCCGGAGGTGTCGCAGGGGAACTGGGACATATGACAATAGACAGTAACGGAGCTATATGCGGATGCGGTTCCAGAGGATGTCTTGAGGCTGTAGCTTCTAAAACGGGAATTCAGGCTGAAATAAAAGCCAGAATAAAAAGAGGAGAGGATACTGATATAAAAGAAAGTCTTGAAAAAGAAGGGATTCTAAAAAGCGGTCCGCTGAGGGCAGCATATGACAAAGGAGATATAGTGGTGAGAGAAACTGTGGAAAGAGCAGCCAAGTATCTAGGAGCAGGTGTAGCAAATCTGATCAATATATTTGATCCTGAAGCAGTAGTATTCGGGGGAGGTGTAATAGAGGAACTCGGTGATATTATTCTTCCGATAGTAAAAGAAGAAGCTTCACGTTATGCAATGAGAAGTATTTTTGAAAATGTAAAATTTGAAAAAGCACGGCTCGGCGATGATGCGGGAATAATGGGAGCTTTTGTGCTTGCACGGGAGAGTGTTAAATAATGAAGGATATGTTGTGTGTCATTAGCATAGCGTCACACGGTATTTACATGAAAATATTTCAGAAAAAAGGAACTGCCGTAAAGATTATAGATAAGGCAGTACATGTATCACAGATAGGGAGAGAAGTCTTTTTTGAGGATAAGCTTACATTTAATAAAATAAAAGAAATAATAGATACGGTGAAAAAAATGAAAATCATAGCAGAAGGTTATCAGACTGATAAAATTGTCGTTATGGGAACCACGGCAGTACGTAAGGCAAAAAATAATTACTATCTTCAGGATCAGTTGAAAATAAATACAGGTTTGGATTTAATGATAATGGATAAGCTGGATGAAAATTATCTGGCATATGAAAAAATATCTGTCAGTCTTGAAAAGCATCTTGCTGATTATAATGAAAAAAATAATCTGATTGTTTATGTAGGGTCGGGAAATATATCCTTTTCGGTTATAAGTAACGGAATTAACATATATAACACCAATATAGAGATAGGTTCTCTTGTTTTGTCAGATATATCGGATAAGCTGAATCTCGGAACCAAAAAGAGAAACATAGTAATTGATGAATATATAAAAAGACATTTGAGCGGAATCTTCCGGAATATTTCCGATATAAAAATAGAAAGGGTGATTCTTGCCGGAAAGTTTTTTGATATTTATATAGAAAGAGTAAAGAATAAAAAGAGAATCAGTTTTGTAGAAGAGCTTACACGTGAGGAGATATTTGAATATAACAAAAAGCTTTATGAAAAGTCTCCGGAAGAAATAGCCAAAACTTATAGTATAAAAAAAATCGAGGCTGAAATGCTTACTCAGAAAGTAAATATCATAAAAAATATAATACAAAAATTCAACAGCAACAAAATTATATTTGTAAATTTCAAATTATCCAATTCAATAGCAGAGTTTTACTTTTTCAAAAATGAAAAAATAAGAAGGAAAATAGAAAAAGATTCTGTGGAAAGTGCCAGAAAAATAGCAAAAAGATACTATTATATGGAAGAACATGTAGATAAGCTGGAAGAAGTAATAGATAAGATTTTTAATAAGGTTCATAAAACACACGGACTGACAAAAAAGGACAGATATTATCTCACTCTTGCAAATATTTTCAGGGAAACGGGAAAGTATATTACACTTGAAAATTATATTAATTTTTCCAGAGATATTCTGGAAGCATCGGGAATATTCGGAATCAGCACAAGAGAACATCTTTTTATTTCAAAAATCCTAAAGTATTTTGAAGAGGATATTCTGGAACTGGAAAACAGCAAATCTATCAGCAAAGAAGAAAAACTGTCAGTAGCAAAACTGGCAGCTATATTGAAAATAGCCGAATCTCTTGATTCCAGCATGGAACAGAAAATATATGATTTGGAAATTACAAGTGATGAAAATGATATTTATTTTAATGTAAAACTCAAAAAGATGATTTTTTTGGAAAAGTTGGAATTTGAAGAGAAAAAAGAAGTTTTTGAAAATGTATTCGGATTGAAAATACATTTAGTTATAAATAAATAATCTAGTGCAGCGACTCGGTCGAATGTGTCCGGATATTTACTGCCCGGCAGAGATTCAAATACGGCAGGTGATTAAGCAGGCAGTATAATCGGCTGATTGTGAATGAAAATTGCACTAAGGTGAGGAGAATTATGAAATATAAATCTGAAAATTTTATAAACAGAGAATTAAGCTGGCTGGAATTTAACGACAGAGTATTAAGCGAAGCAGAGTATCAGGGAAATCCTTTGTTGGAAAAATGCAAATTTATTTCTATAACTTCTTCTAATCTGGATGAGTTTTTTATGATTAGAATAGCAGCGTTAAAGGCCCAGATAGACAGTAAATTCACACAAAAAGACATTGCCGGACTGACTCCGATACAGCAGATGGAAAAAATAGAGGACAGAATAGAAACTTTGATAAAAAAGCAGTATTCAATATATAGAAACGGGCTTATACCTGAACTGAAAAAGAACGGGATTGTGTTTTTAAAATATAAAGAGCTGACAGAAGACGAGAAAAAAGCAGCAGCGGAATATTTTGAAGAAACCTTATTTCCTATTCTTACTCCCACAGCAATAGACAGCAGCAGACCTTTTCCTCTTCTGCAGAATAAAAGCCTTAATATAATAGTAGAATTAAAAAAAGAGAAAGACAAATTTTCATTTGTTCAGGTTCCGTCAATAGTAAACAGAATGTTCAGACTTCTCGGAAAGAACAGATACAGATTTATTCTTATAGAAGAGATAATCAAGGAATTTATGGGAACTCTTTTTGAGGGTTACAGTATAAAGAAGATGTCGGAATTCAGAATAACAAGGGACTCTGATGTGATAATAAATGAGGACGGTGCAGAAGATCTTCTCAGTAAAATAGAAAAATCAATAAAAAACAGAAAATGGAGAAGTCCTGTAAGGCTTGAAGTATGCGAAGACATAGAAAAAGATACCAGAGAATATCTAAAAAACATACTAAAGCTGAAAAAATCAGATGTATACAGAATTGATGGTCCGATAGACCTTACTTTTCTTATGAAATTATGGATTGAGATAGATAAGGACAAATTAAAATTTCCTCCTGAACCTCCTGTTCTGATAAAGGAATTTCAGGGAGAAGAATCTGTTTTTGATATAATGAAGGAGAAAGAGATAATATACCACCTTCCTTATGAAAGCTTTGAACCTGTTATTGATCTTGTGGAGGAAGCGGCCGGAGATCCGAAAGTGCTGGCGATAAAACAGACTCTGTACAGTGTCAGCGGTCAGTCGCCTATAGTAAAAGCTTTAAAAGATGCGGCAAGTAACGGAAAACAGGTTACAGTACTTGTGGAATTAAAGGCAAGATTTGATGAGGAACAGAATATCAATTGGGCAAAGGAACTGGAAAAAGCCGGATGTCATGTGATATACGGGCTGAAAGGACTGAAAACGCATGCCAAGCTTTTGCTGATAGTAAGGCAGGAAACAGAAGGAATACAAAGGTATGTACATCTTAGTACGGGAAATTACAATGATAATACTGCCAAGCTGTATTCGGATATAGGCTTTTTCAGTACAAATGAAGATTTATGTACGGATATTTCTTATCTGTTTAATACATTGACAGGATTTTCCATGTCAAGATACTGGAATAAAGCAGCTGTAGCTCCAAATAACCTGAGAACGAAAATATATGAACTTATAGATAATGAAATAGAAAACCAGAAGGCAGGAAAAAAGGGAAGAATTATAATGAAAGCAAACTCTCTTACAGATAAAGAGATGATAGAGAAATTATATGATGCTTCGAGAACAGGTGTAGAAGTAAAGCTGGTAATAAGAGGAGCATGTTCTCTGAAAGCGGGAATAAAAGATATTTCGGAAAATATAGAGGTTTTCAGTATCGTGGGAAGATACCTTGAGCACAGCAGAATTTATTATTTTGAAAATGACGGAGAAAGCAAAATATATCTGTCAAGTGCAGATCTGATGTCAAGAAATCTGGACAGAAGAATTGAAATTATGTTTCCTGTGGAAGACGAAAATTTAAAAGATCAGATAGTGAAGATACTGGAGCTGAATCTTATTGATAATGTGAAAAGAAGAATTCTGGAACCGGATGGTACATATAGAAATTCAAATGCAAGATCATCCAAAAAAATAAATGCCCAAAGTGAATTTTATAAACTTGCCAAAAAAGGAAATATCAGCGGTTAGTATTTTGGTCTGATAAAAAATCAGATAAAATATCGGTAATCGTTTGAAAGTCTTTATTAACGGCGTTTTAGTATGAAAATTTATAAAATTTATAAACTATACAATTAAAATTTATAAGAAATATTTGATTTTATGTATATAAAAATATTATAATAAAAATGTTAACTTTGTTAACGTGATTTTTTAGAAGGAGGTTTGTAAAGAAAATGTGGAAAAAAGGAACATTTATAATTGCCGGTATATTTTTACTTTTTGGCGGTGCATTCTTCTATTTTGTAAAGGACACAGATAAGATATATAATAATATATCAGTGTCTGATGTTGATTTATCCGGTACATCTAAGGAGACTGCAAAGAAAAAAATAGAGGAAATAAAGCTTGATAATGTAAAGCTGAAGTATGAGGGTAAAGAGTTCATGATATCTGGTGACAGCATATCATATAAAACTGATCCTGATACAATAGTAAATGAAGCGTATAATGTAGGAAGAAACGGAAATTTTCTGAAAAATAAGGTAAAAATATTTGCATTGAAAGCTCTCGGGAAAAAAGTGAGACTGCCGTTGTATTACAGTATTAATGAGAAGGCTTTACAAAATGAACTTGTTAAAATAGCATCCGAAGTAGATGTAAAGGAACAGGACGCCAGACTCGTAACCAATAATGATCAGATTTCTGTTGCAGATGAAGTAAACGGGAAGAAAATTAACATAGAGAAAACACTGAGAGTTGTAATGGAAAGTATAAAATATTCCAAACATGATGATATTAATCTTGTGGCAGAAACAGCTGTTCCGAAAGTAACTAAGGAAAAACTGGGTTCTGTAAATACACTTCTTGGCGAGTATACTACTACGTTTAATTCCGGAGTATACGGAAGAAGTGAGAATATAAAACTTGCTGTAAGATCAATAAACGATGTTTTTCTGGAACCGCAGGCTATCCTTTCGTTTAATGACAGTACGGGAATGCGTAATCCGAAAAACGGATATAAGAGTGCGCCTGTTATAGTGAACGGAGAGATCGAACAGGGTCTTGGAGGCGGAGTCTGTCAGGTTTCATCAACACTGTTTAATGCAGGGGCTCTTTCGGGGCTGAAAATAGTGGAGAGAAGTAATCACTCAATTCCGTCTTCATAT
>JAITVW010000290.1 GCA_031285605.1 Fusobacteriales bacterium
AATATTAAATATTCTGATTTTTTTATTTCTGTTATTCTGCTGTAATTATTTATTTTCCATATTTACATAAAACTATTATATAAAAAACATAAAATATGAAATATAAAACTAAGCATTAAAAAAGAATATTCTAAGTTGTATCACGTATAATTAACACATACCAATAAAAGAATATTTTTCTTCATAACCCCCCCTGCCGCCGTTTCATTCCGGCGGCTTTTTTTATTATTTTTTCAATGTATGTGTTTTCATATATATAACTGCTTTCCGCTCTGCATTTTATTTACACTATTTCATTGACAAAATCCTCCGTGAATGATAGAATATTCTGATGATTATCACATTTTCCCGCCGGATTTGGATAAGGTGCCTGAAATATCAGGTTTGTCCAGATCAGGAAAATGGATGACAAAACCAAAAAAATTTAGGAGGAACAAAATGGCAGTAGTTTCAATGAAACAATTATTAGAAGTAGGAGCTCACTTCGGGCATCAGGCAAAGAGATGGAACCCAAAAATGAAGCCTTATATCTTTACAGAAAGAAACGGCATTCATATTCTGGATTTACACCAGACTTTAGACTCTACAGAAAAAGCTTATAACTTTATAAGAGACATTACATCAGAAGGCGGAAAAGTACTTTTCGTAGGAACCAAAAAACAGGCACAGGAAGCTATAAGAGAAGAAGCTGTAAGAGCCGGAGGATTTTATGTAAATAACAGATGGCTTGGAGGACTGTTAACTAACCTTAACACTATCAAAACAAGAGTACAAAGACTAAAAGACCTTGAAGAAATGGATCAGAACGGTATGCTCGACGAATCATACACTAAAAAAGAAGCAGGACTTTTAAGAAAAGAAATGGCAAAATTATCTAAAAATTTAGGCGGAATAAAAGAAATGAACAAAGTTCCCGCAGCACTTTTCGTTGTAGATATCAAAAAAGAATTTCTTGCCCTTGAAGAAGCTAAAAAGCTTGGAATACCTGTAGTAGCATTAATCGATACAAATGTGGATCCTGACCTTGTAACATATAAAATACCTGCAAATGACGATGCTATCAGATCTGTAAAATTATTTTCAGAAATTATGGCTAATGCTATAATAGAAGGAAATAACGGACAGGAAGCAGCAGAAGCCGACGGTGCAGTATCCGAGGATATGCCGGCTGATGAAGATGAAACAGCTGTAGAAACTGTAACTGAAGGTATTAAAGAAGCGACTGAATAATATAATAAATCAGGAATTATAATCTTAGAAAGAAAACGGAGGAGTAAAAAATGGCAGTAACCACAGCTTTAATTAAAGAATTAAGAGAAAGAACAGGAGCAGGAATGCTTGACTGTAAAAAAGCTCTGGAAGAAAACAACGGAGACATAGAAAAAGCAATTGACTGGTTAAGAGAAAAAGGAATTGCCAAAGCCGCTAAGAAATCCGGAAGAGTTGCAGCTGAAGGATTAGTTTTCGGTGCAGTATCTTCTGACAGAAAAAAAGGTGTTATCCTTGAATTTAATTCCGAAACAGACTTTGTTGCTAAAAATGATGAATTCAAAAGTTTTGGGGAAAAACTTGTAGAATTATCTCTGACTCATGATGTTTCAAGTGAAGATGAATTAAGAGCCGTCCAATTAGAAGGAAAATCAATAGATGAAGTAATCAGCGAACTGATTGCAAAAATAGGGGAAAATATGAACCTTAGAAGGCTTACTGCAGTAAAAACCGATGGTTTTGTAGAAACATATATCCACCTTGGAGGAAAAATAGGAGTATTACTGGAAATGAACGGAGAAGCTACTCCTGAAAATATAGAAAAAGCAAAAGGCGTTGCTATGCATATAGCTGCTATGGATCCCGGATATCTGTCACCTGATCAGGTTACTACAGACGACCTTGAAAGAGAAAAGGAAATAACTAAAAAACAATTAGAAGAAGAAGGAAAACCGGCTAATATAATAGAAAAAATCTTAGAAGGAAAAATGAGAAAATTCTATGAAGAAAATACTCTGGTTAAGCAAAAATATGTGAGAGACGACAGCATATCTATAGAAGACTTCATCAAACCTCTGACTATCAATGGATTTAAAAGATTCAAGGTAGGAGAAGGTATTGAAAAAGGTGACGTTGACTTTGCAGCTGAAGTTGCAGCACAAATAGCAGGAAATTAAAAATAGGGGTAAATATTCTTACCCTTATTTTTTTGAGATATTTAGGAGGTTTTATGTTAAAATATAAAAGGATATTATTAAAGTTAAGCGGAGAAGCACTTGCCGGCAATCAAAAATTCGGTATTTCAAGCGATGTTCTTGATAATTTTGCGAAACAGCTGAAAGAAGTTCACGATCTTGGTGTCGAACTGGCTATTGTTATCGGCGGAGGAAATATTTTCAGAGGTATAGCCGGACAAGAGCAGGGATTTGACAGGGCTACCGGAGATACACTCGGTATTCTTGCCACAATTATGAATGCCCTGGCATTACAGAATTCAATAGAAAAAATGGGTGTTCACACAAGAGTTCTCACTGCTGTGCAAATGCCGGAAATTGCAGAACCATACATAAGAAGAAGAGCAATAAGACACTTGGAAAAAGGAAGAATTATCATTCTTGCCGGTGGAACGGGAAATCCTTATTTTACCACAGATTCAGGCGGCGCATTAAGAGCTCTGGAAATTGGTGCCGATATTCTGGCAAAGGGAACTAAAGTAAACGGTGTTTATGACAAAGATCCGCAAAAATTTGCTGATGCTGTAAAATATGATAATATCAGTTTTGACGAAACTCTGACAAAAGATCTCAAAGTAATGGATGCCGCTGCTTTATCACTCTGCAGGGAGAATGATCTTCCCGTTATAGTATTCAATATTCTGGAAGACGGCAATATTAAAAAAATGGTAAACGGCGAAGAAATCGGAACAATTGTAAAAAATTAAATAATTTATATTAACATGAAAGGTGAAATTATAATGATAGACACTTTTTTAAAAGAAACTGAAACTAAAATGGAAAAAGCTGTGGAGAGTACAAAGGACAAATTTGCCAGTATAAGAGCCGGAAGAGCCAATGTTTCCATGTTAGACGGTATCACTGTGGATGCATACGGAGCTCCGAGCCCTTTATCACAGATTGGTACATTGTCAGCTCCTGAAGCAAGACTTTTGACTATTGATCCATGGGATAAATCATTAATTCCTGCTGTAGAAAAAGCTATACAGCAGGCTAATCTGGGACTTAATCCTTCAAATGACGGAAGAATCATAAGACTTTCCGTTCCTGATTTAACTGAAGAAAGAAGAAAAGAATATGTAAAAATAGTAAGAAAAGAAGCTGAAGAAGGTAAGGTCGCTATCAGAAACATCAGAAAAGATGTAAATAACAAACTGAGAAAATCAGAAAAAGACAGCGAAATAACTGAAGATGAATTAAAATCAGGAGAAGACAGTGTTCAAAAACTAACTGATAAATTCACAAAACTTGTTGATGAAGCTTTGGATAAAAAAGAAAAAGAACTTACTACCGTATAAACGGTATAGTGTCAGATTCATCTTTATAAATGAGACACTGCACTAACATCAAATCCCTGCTTTAGACAAAATACGGGATTTGATTTTTTTTATATAAAGTGGAGGTAATATGGAAAATATAAATACTGAATATAAAAAATTATATTATGGATTTCCCGCTGTTTTATTAAGTTTTTATGACAAAAATAATGAACCCGGCTGTCTTGTCAGTAATTCGGTTTTTGTACTCGGAAATATGCTTGTACTGGGATTATCTAAGACTTCTCGTGCTGTGGAATTCATAAAGTTTTCCAATAGTTTTTGTGTTAATATTCCTGAAAAAGAACTGCTTCGTGAATTTGAAAACAGTAGTCCTGACAGCAGCTTTGATGTAAACAGATTTTATTCACAGAATTTTTTATACACAAAATCTGATACAATAAATGCCCCGCTTATGGATATTTGTAAAGTTTGTATAGAGTGCGAAGTTCTCAGTTCACATGAAGATCAAAATTATGTAATAATTATCTCAAATATAAAATCAAAAAATATCTCAAGAGACCTTCTTCACAATGATGGATCATTCATGGGAAAAATTCTCGGGTCTTTATAAATTAAGGAATTATATCAGAATTCATTCTTTGATATAGTTCTTTTTTAATATAAACAAGAAAAACTATTTTATTTTTGTAAAAATAAAAACCGACAATTAGTTTTTGCTAATGTCGATTTCAATTTTTTTATTAAGGTTTTCAATAATATTATTTATGATCATCTTCTAATTTTTCTATACGGGAATTTAGTTCTTTTAATTCATTTACTATTTCCCGCATTGATTCTTTAAAAGTCTCAAAAGTTTTCATATCCTTCCAAATAAAATAACTTAGGACAATCCCTATAATCCCAAAGTCTGTTAATTTGGCAATATCCATGTCTGCCTCCTTATACATTTCATGTTTCATCAGTCAACCTTTTTTGTTTAGTTTAATCAATAATATTTACCAATGATTTTTTTTATACAAAAACTTGGATCTCCTGTAACATTAGACGGAGAAACAAAAGATACCTTTAAAAAAGTCTCAGTACTGCTTGATGTGATATTTCCCTTAAATAAAAAATGTCCTGTCTGTCTCATCTGATTGGAAAAGGAAGTAGAATCATCATAAATATTAGTATTGATATCTGAAAAATGATTTATTGTTATTTTTCCTGCACCAAATGTATTATTTATATTTCCAATCGTATAATATACATCTATTTCTTTAAAAACTTTGAGATTAAGATCAATACCAAGCTCCCTTTGAGTAAAACTCTGCACAGCTAATGTTCCGTTTTGATTTAAAAATTTACAAAAATTTATATTTTCCAATATCATTTCTTCACTGCCGTAAAACCGCCATTTATTAATCTCATAAATATCATCAAATGTTTCCTTTATTCTCCATTGTTCATCAACAGGAATAAGAATTTCCATGCTTCTGATATTAGAAACCATCCTTGAAAAGGATAATTTCATTTCCAAATAATACTCTAAATCATTTATAACAGGTTTAAATTCTATGGTTCCTGTAACAGAAGCCAAATTTTTATCAGGATGTTTCAAAAAACCATTTATATTTTTAACTAAAACAGTACAGCCTTTTCTATAATATTCAAACGCTTTTGTAATAGAATTAAAAAACTCTTCTGTTTCTTGTTCTTTATCCATATCAAGAGTAAATATTTTAACTTCATCAGTCAACACAGCTAATTTTTCTTTAATACCGCTGATATCACTTTCTATTTCACCTATGTTTTCATAATTGGTGTTCCCTGTGGGAAATCCTGAACCTGATCCGGGACTGGCAGTAATTTCTGTTTCTAATTCAAATATATCAAGTATTGAACTAAATCCTTCCGATTTTATCCATAATGAAGTTTTTTTCTTTGCATTAAAATTTTCCATAATTTTATAAGTGGAAAACTTTATTGTATTTGTATTAATATTATCTGTTATATTAACCCGTGAACCGCTCTTTACTGTAATTACAGAGTCTTTTTCTATTAAATCGCTTATTTTTACCCAGTTATTATTAATAGTTACAATTTTCATAATTTTCTCCTTTCCCGGTAATTATATATTCAGACAGAATAAATCCAGATTTATTTCTCTCTCATTGTTATAATTTTTCAAATATGTGTTATCTATAATATAACCATCACGATTAATGCTAAAAATTTCACCGTAATTTGTATTAACTGCCGAAATATCTAAATTCACAGGTTCTGTTCTGAATAATTTCAGTTCGCATAGTACATCATCATTATTCTCTATTTTTTTATACTTTATTTTTCCTTTAAAAAACATTTTATTATCATAAATCCTATAAGCTATTTCAGACAACACATCAATATATTCTAAATTTAATTCTGTTATATATTTCCATTCTTCTGTAGATACTTCTTCTTCAGAAGATTTTTTCAGAATTAAATTATCAATAGATATAGATTCTGAAATTTTTTTATTTTCCATTTTATAAGTCTCCTTCCACTGCAACCCAGGAAATCGGAATTCCTGACTGAAGCCTTGTTGGTATTGTTATAACTGCTATATTCCTAAATATTCCTCCATATGTAAGACCTGTATTTACTACTTTAATCAAACCATTCTTCTGAGTTTCGGAAAAAAAATTAGCTGTATACGTTGCCACATGAATATTTGAAAGTCCGCCTTCCATTACTCCGGTATACACACTTTTAAAAGCATTTCCGCTTTCATAGCATGTCTGCCCTATTGTTCCTAAACTGCCATTTGCAGCATATTCCATAGATATTCCATAATACGGTCCCTGATAAATATGTGTTTCTCCATAGAGTGCGGTTGACGATATTTTATCTCCCGGATATACAGCCGTATCATAAGTATAACCCGCGGCATAACACTCCAGTTTAAATCTGTCATTCCCTAAAGCTGTTACCTGAGTATAATATTTATTCATATTTGTATCAGGAAAATAACCAAATAAACTTAAAAATATTTGTGGATTTTTCCATGGGATACCATCGGAAAATTTTCTCAAATCTATTATATCTCCACTATTTCCGGTGTTTGAAGCTATTTTTTTCATTGTTCTCACCGGATACCAATTTCCCATAATTTTAAACCTCCAATGCTAAAACATTTAGTGTCCCGTTTACTTTTTGAACAGAATCCGTCACAAAATTCTGTATCAAAAAGCTCACATAACCCTGATATGAATTTTTTACTTCAAATGTGGCACATGTAAATGTATCTGCTAACAGTGTCGGCGGAGTTTTATATTCAATTGGTGCTATGGCAACATTTCCGGTAAATGCT
>JAITVW010000322.1 GCA_031285605.1 Fusobacteriales bacterium
ATCCTGTTTTTTCATAAGCTATTAATAATCCTGTATCGGGATTTTTGGCTGTTATTGCTGTAGTTCCATATTCCAAATCCAGCAATATTGCCGAAGTATAAGGTGTAAGCTCTTTTGACACTGCTTCCTTAAATTTTTCTATATCTTCTGATTTTACAGAACTTCCCTTAGCTTTGGAAAGCATTTGTTCTATAGAACCACGCTGGTCAATAGCCAGAGCCTCTATTATTCCATTTTTATTTGACAATCTTTTCAATCCTTCAAACTTTCCTTTTGTAATTTTCACCATTTGAATTCCTCCTAAATTATCAATATACTATTTATTAAAATTTATAATAAACTCTTTGATGTTAAACAATCTGCCGGACAAGAAACTTTTCCAGAATTTACCAGCTTGGATTTTTTATGTAAATATTATAAACTTTACATTCACAATATTTAAATTATTCCTGTCAGCTCTTGATACAAAGTCTTCGCATAAGTATCTGTCATTCCGCATATATAATCTGTCACCAGAAGTAGTCTCAAATATAGTTTATAGGCAAATAATTTTTCTTCTGATTCATCTTCGTTATTTTTTATGTATTTATCAGTATAGTATCTGTAAATATGCATATAATTATCAGAAATAATATTCAGAAACCTTTTATCTACTCCTTTTAAATATTTTTCATTAAACGGAGTATCATAATACAGCACTGAGTTCATAAAGTGTTCAAGAAAAAAACTGATAATATTATGTGCTGTTATCTCCATCTTTATTATTGCAAATGATCTGTAAATCTTTTTTGCCGCAAGCCCTTTCAGACTTTTTACCAGTTCTTTTGAATTTGTTTCTTCAAAAAGGTCATATTTATATTCTCCATGCATGATACTCTCATAATTATTTATAAATGAGCTGACTGCAGAGTTTATCATATAACCCTGTGCAAAAATAGTCCATCTCTGTACAGCATACATCTCCGGCTTTTCATAGTTTTTCTCTATAGCTCTCTCTTTATAATAAACCAGTTTCTGATAACAGCATAATGAAGGATTTTCTTCATTTTTAAGCGGTTCTACTATTTTTACAAGATCTTCGTATGTGATGAAATCCTTTTTGAATCCATCCTCTATATCAGCTGTAGAATATGCTATATCATCTGCCGCTTCCAGCAAAAATGTAAGCGGATGTCTGCTTATTTTCCCTGTTTTCTTATTCAAAGTACCGGTTTCTGCTATTATTGAATCAAACAAATCCTTTTCTGCAGAATAATATCCCATTTTTTTATCTTTTATATCACCGCTCTTTTTATTTATTTCAAGCGAGCTTCTAGGATACTTAATCAGGGTATTCAATAATGCATATGTAAGATTCATACCATTTTCATCAATAAGAAAGTGAAGCTTTGACACCAGTCTTATCGCCTGAGCATTTCCTTCAAAATTTTTGAAATCCTCACACATCTGCGGTGTTAGTATTTCTGACAGCTTTTGCATATTGTTTGTAACAGGATTTTCTACTGTGATTTCATCAAGCTTTTCGTTAAACCAGCTTCTTATAGTATCTTCCCCAAAATGTCCAAATGGGGGATTTCCTATATCATGAAGAAGTCCGGCACTTGCAAGTATGTCAGATATAAATCCTGCATCTTCCTGTGTGAATTCTTCATCTATTTTATCATTAATCAGTCTGTTCGATATAGACTGTGCAATTGACTTCGCAAAAGATGATACTTCTATTGAGTGTGTGAGCCTTGTTCTTACAAAGTCGTTCTTATCAAGAGGAAAAACCTGAGTCTTATCCTGTAATCTTCTGAAAGAAGCGCTTATCAATATACGATGATAGTCCTTTTCAAATTCTGTTCTCAGATCATTATTGTTTATGCTTTTATTCCGCCCTCTTCTGCTTTTGCTCTCCTGTGAAAGCAAGTTTTTCCAATTCATTCTATTTGTCATTTTTTATCCTTATATTTTCATATTTTATAGTTTGATTATACCACATTTTCATGATTAAATGGTAAATAAATGATTATTAATTTCCTGTAGTTATCACTATTTATTCTGCTTATTGTGATACCGATTTTTTTAATATCAGTAATTTTGTATATACAATTTATAGAAACTATAGATTTTATGAAGTGTTGCCTTTACATAATTCTCTTTATAAAAAGGCTGTCACTGCTGATTTTTAACCATAATATTATTTATCTATTTTATTGTTATGTATATAAAAATTATTGAATTATTTAATAAAAAATATATAGTTGAGACTATCTGACTTTCAAAAAGTTATATGATAATTTTTTTATCATACGGTATTTTCCCATACAACAAAAAAAATGCAGACCAAATAAAAAAACCACCCTTAGCTTTTCACTAAAAATGGAATTCTTATTACAGAAATTATACTAATTCAATTATTGCCATTTCAGAAGAATCTCCTCTTCTTACATCAGTCTTGATGATTCTAGTGTAACCACCATTTCTTTCAGCATATTTAGGAGCTAATTCCTTAAATATTTTGGCTACTGTTTCTTCATGTCTTAAGAAAGCGAAAGCTGTTCTTCTGTTATGAATACTTCCTTTTTTTCCTAAAGTAATCATTTTTTCAGCAAACTTTCTTAATTCTTTTGCTCTTGTTACAGTAGTTTCTATTCTTTCATTCTGGATCAGCGATATAGTCATGCTTTTCATCATAGCTTTTCTTTGTGCTGGTCTTCTTCCTAGTTTTCTATATGATTTATTATGATTCATTTTACTTTCTTCCCTCCTTAGATAGAGTTATCATTTAGGTCAAAGCCTAATTCTTTCATTTTATCTATTATTTCATTTAATGACTTCCTTCCAAGATTCTTGATCTTTAGAAGCTCTGCATAAGTCATTTTTCCTAAATCACCTATTGTGTTTACTCCTGCCTTTTTCAGACAGTTATATGATCTGACAGTGAAGTCAAGCTCTTCTATCTTCATGTCATCCATGTTATTTTCACTTATTACTTCAATACTTGATTCTACTTCATCTTCTGCTCTGAATTTTTCCATGCTGTTTCCTATGTTAGTAAACGGATTCAGATGAAAGCTTATCAGCTCTACTGCATATGATAAAGCATCTCTTATTTCTATGCTTCCGTCTGTTGTAATATCAAGAGTTAATTTATCATAATCTGTTGCTCTTCCAACCATTGTATCTTCCACTGAATAGCTGATCTTCTTTATAGGAGTATATATTGCATCTACCGCAATATATCCTATAGGCCAGTTTTCAGTTTCGATTTCTTCAGATACAACAAATCCTTCTCCTGAATCAACCAAAAATTCCATATTTATTTCTCTTTTAGTCGTAATAGTAGCTATCACCTGATCAGGATTGATTATCTTTAAACCAGGTTCGAGTATTATATCTCTAGCTGTAATTTCTCTTGGTCCTTTTACAGATAAAGACATTTTTTTCTCTCCGGGTTCATCTGATTCTACTACTATTTCTTTTATATTCAGGATAATATCTGTAACAGCTTCTTTTACACCTTCTATAGTAGAAAACTCATTAAGAACACCGTCTATTTTTACTCCTTTTATTGCACTCCCAGGAATTGAAGATAATAGAACTCTTCTTAATGCATTTCCAATAGTAGCTCCATAGCCTCTATATAAAGGTTCTAATGTATAAATAGCATGAAAATCATCAGTTTTATCTTCTTTCAATTTTATACTTTTTGCTATTTTTTCAATTTTTAACAAATTTAATCAACTCCTCGAATTGAAAATTATTATCTTGAATAGAATTCTATTATCATTGCTTCGTTAATGTCAAAATCCACAGCTTCTCTTGTAGGGTTTTCCAATACTTTTGCCGATAAAGCATTCTCATCCAGTGTTAACCATCCCGGTACACTTTTTTGGTTAAGAGATTCTTTTATTAAAGCTAAATCTCTTGATTTTTCTCTTACAG
>JAITVW010000005.1 GCA_031285605.1 Fusobacteriales bacterium
ATACTAATTCCTCCTTTGTCAGTTTATCCTGATTTCATAATATACTATCCTTGTGAACTTTGTGTGAACACTTCCCAATTTTTTAATATGAAAACTTTCAAATAAAAAAGCTGTACTCATTTTTAGAACACTGTATTATTAATTTAAGTTTGATTTACAGCGGTTAAAAGCCTATTCTTCAAAATAATAAGAATTTATGAATTTAAACATTCATTTGCTTTTGGGCTTTTTTTACTAAAATACAAAAAATTAAATAGTAGATATATATTTCATCAGTGTCTGGGATAAGTATTTATCTCAAAACCCTAACCGCTGTAAATCAGAGCTAAATACAGAATTTCAGACAACAAAAAAATGCTTTCCTGTGGAAAAAAGTGTCAAATATAGTTTAATTAACAAGAAGACGGTCTTTCCGCACCGGGAAACACATCCATTTCCGGATATACCCTGATCAGATCAGCATAAAGTTTTCTTCTTTAGACGAAATAAGTCGGTGGTACTATTATTTATTATGATTTCAACATCAAATATCTTCTATGTTAATATGACGGAAATTTTTTATACTTTCATATTTTTATTTATTTTCCGTCTTCTTTTATAAATTATATTTGAACAGATATTTCAAATCATTCTATACAGGTTACCAAAAAATATTAAAATCTGTTTTAACCAAAAATTTT
Organism: Fusobacteriales bacterium; assembly: GCA_031285605.1. Taxonomy (GTDB): domain Bacteria; phylum Fusobacteriota; class Fusobacteriia; order Fusobacteriales; family Leptotrichiaceae; genus Sebaldella. Next base: position 681 of record JAITVW010000005.1, read on the forward strand.
CATATTGTATTTTCAGACAGTTCAGCCGATAATCCTACTGTCTTCCAAAAACACTAAAAATTTTATCAAACAGCAAAGTCAAAAAATCACTCTTCTTTTTTCCATTTTCATATTTTGTATTATTGATTTCAAGAAAATAAAAATATTCATGAAACTGCCCGTCACAGCTTGTCCCTTTGAATTTATCCATTTCTTTAGTTTTCACAGATGTCCTCACTTTATCACCATCTTTGATTTTGGCTGTTTTCTGACGAAAAAAATACACTGTTCCGTCATTCTTATAATATCCGTTACCCAGATATCTGTATGTTTCGTCATTAACAGCCATAAATTCTTCCCCGTAAATATACAGCTTATCATTAAGTTTAAATATAAGATTTGAATCAAAATTTTCTATTGAATCAGTATACAGCACCAGATTTTTTCTGTCCGCAGCTATGCCTGCCTTTTCCAGATAATCAGTTATCAAAGGTTTGCATGGATATACAGCAAAAAATAAAATGTAAAACAATACAGCTATAATTTTTTTCATAATTGGACTCCTTTTTATTTTTATTTTACTGCTAAAAGTTTATTATTCCCGCTTTTCAGCAGATATAGCTTACAACCTGTAATAAAAATATAATATTTTTATTTATTATCTCTGTTTATATATAATTTTCTTGTTTCTAACCTGTTTATTTCTTTTCTCTTTTCAAATGGCTTTGCTATTCTGCAAAACCTATCCCAATTTCCAAAACTATTTATTATTTGTTTTATAGTTATGCCGATTTCCTTATAGAAATTTTCCAATAACATTTTTATATTTCATCTGTTTTTTTATCTTTTATATTTTCCTGCCAGTTCCCCCTTTGTGAAGCTGCTTTTTGTTATTTTAGAATTTCTTTTATAATGATTTTTAGTTATTTCAATATGTCTTCATTCCTGTGTCTTTGTTCAGTCCCGGCCGTAAAATCCTTCAAGCATACTTTCTCTTATAATTTAACATAAATATTTCTTTTATTCAATTATTTTATTGTTATTACGGTAATATTCGTACATATAAACCCCGCCTTAAAGAACTTTCTTTTTTATCTCCCTTTATACCTTCCTCCGGATGTTTCAAATATAAAATCCTTTACTTCAAGACTGGCAAGTACTGCCAAAATAATTCCTGCACTAAACCCTGTTTCCATTATCAGTTCGTCCAGACTCTTTTCCGTATCAAGCAGAGAAAGAATTTTTTTCTCCTCGGGATTTAAACTCTGCTCTGCTCCAACTCTTGATTTTTTTTCCCATAAAAATTCATCTGCTATATCCTTCCCGGTCAACACCAGCTTTGCTTTTGATTCTCTTATCAGTTTATTACAGCCTTTAAAAGAAGGATAATTTATAAATCCGGGTACTGCAAAAATCTCCCTGTCATTCTGAAAACCGAGTTCTGCAGTTATTAAAGCTCCTCCCTTATCATAACTCTCGCATAAAAGTATCCCCTGTGAAAGTCCGGCAATAATTCTGTTTCTTCTTGGAAAATTCCATTTAAGAGGTTCGCTTCCCGGTGGATATTCACTTATTAACATTCCATTTTCAGGTATTTTTTCCCATAATTTTCTGCTTTCATAAGGAAATATCTTATCCAGTCCGCTTCCTACCACGCCGATACAACGACAGTTTTTCTTTAGTGTAAATTCATGGGCAATGGTATCTATTCCAAGTGCCAGTCCGCTGACTATATTTACGTCATATTCCAGTAATTCCTTTAATATGCTTTCACAGGAAATCTTCCCATAAACTGTATTTCTTCTGGTTCCCACCACCCCGATATTTCTCTCGCTGAATTTTATCTTTCCGACAATATAAAGGAAAAGCGGAGGATCCTGTATATTTTTCAAATTTTCCGGATAATCATCACTTGTATAATCCAGTAAACTGATATTATTCTTATGTAAT
>JAITVW010000006.1 GCA_031285605.1 Fusobacteriales bacterium
AAAGAAGGGATAACACATAATACTGTAGTAGGGAATGTAGAAATAGGGACATCATCAGGAGATGAAATAAACAGAGATATAGATAAAATGCAGGAAACTACGAAAGATAAAGACAGCGGACATTATAATATATTTGTAGAAAAAGATGTTTTAGTATTAGCAACAGAAAAGGGAAGGGAAGATTTTAAGGCAAGTTTAGAACTGGCAGGAGAAGAAGCGGCGGCAATAGTTCGTGTAGCGGATACAGTAATAAATAAGCAGAATGATGACAAAAGAAATCCTTTAACAGTGCTGGGAGAAGAAAGACAGGCAGAGAAGTGGAGAAATGAAGGGTTAGTGGAAGATTTTAAAAATGCAGAGTCACAGGAAGAAATGGCGGAAGCAATAGAAAGAATGGGAGCTAAAGAAGGTTATGAAGTAGAAGTAATTTATAGTGATTCATCAAATTATGAAAATCTTGAAGGTAGAGGTGGACAAGCATATATAGATTCAAATGGAAAAATAGTAATAATAGTAAATACAGAGGCAGAAGGAATAGAGAATAAGGATGTGCTGGCAGGAGTATTAGCAGAAGAATTAAGTCATGGAATAAATTATGCAGATGGAAAAGACAAAGGAGCAGGGACAGAAACTTTGGCGGGACATTCAAATGATTATTTTGCGGGGAAACTAGGAGATAGTAATGCTTCACTAACTTTAACAGGAGACGGGAAGGATTATAACGGTGTTGATTTTGGAATAAATGTAGGCTCACGAAATCAATTAATTACAGAAAAAAGTTCAGTACAAGATATAGAAAAAAAAGTAAATTTATATATTACTGGTGGTACATTTGTTGCTCCACATGCAGCTAAAAATTTGAAACATTATATGGACGGAAATGGAAAAGATCTATATTTAGATTCTATGTGGTATTTTAGTTATAGTTTTACAAAAGAATTTCATGATAATAATAATGCTGTATATGAAAGTCAAAAATATGTTTTTGATAGTGTTATAAACAAATACGGAAGTTTGATAGCAATGCCGGAAGGTGCCAGTTTTGTGATTAAGGATAAACAAAGCCTTACAATACCAGATTCAATATTTAGAAATAATAAAGGAGAGATAAAATTTGGTTTACATGACTTATTTTATTCAATAGGTCAACATCAACTTAATGTAGAAAATAGTTATACTATTACTAAAAAGAATGGGAAAATAGAAACAAATGGGAAAATTAATTATTATCTAGGTTATGGAAATGATAAGTATGAGAACTATGACTGGCATCCTGAACAAGGTTTTGCGGTTAATATACTTGGAGATACTGTTACAAATGGTGCTTTGAAGAAATTAATTGACTCAAAAAATGCTAAAGAATTTAAAGTGTATATGAATGAAGTGAAAGAAATAAGAAGAAGTTATAATATACCAAAATCAAGATAAAAGTCAGGAGTATTTATGAATAAAACAAAAAAAATATTATTGTATTTTTTATTATCAATAATAATTATATTTATTATGAAAATAACTTGGATGGATATGGCAAATACAGATTTAGTTTATTTTATGTTATTTGTAAATTGTTTTTTAATTATTATATTAATTCAAATGTTAAATAACTACCAAGAAAAAATAATTTTATTAGTTTATTTAATCGGTGATTTTATCATGGAAATTAATTATCATATTATTGATAAAAATTATTTGATATACACAATAATTATATATATTTTTTTGAGTGTATATATTTCTATTAAGAAAAAAAGTTATATATTATTATTAATGCCATTCTTGACTATTTTTTTGAAGATAATTTATTTGTTTATTTATCTTTTTATTTATTATAACGAAATAAATAGTATTTTAATTAAAATATCAAGATGAAAACTCACGTAGAAAAGTAGTGGAAAAGATTGGAGCCAAAGAAGGGTACGAATTAGAAGTAATTTATAGTGATTCATCAGGCAGAGGAAGTTTGGACGGTAAAAAAGGGGAATCCTATGTAGATGATAAGGGCAGAATAGTAATAGTGATAAATACCGAAGCAGAAGGAATAGGAAATAAGGATGTTTTATCAGGAGTGCTGGCAGAAGAATTAAGTCATGGAATAAATTATGCAGATGGAAAAGATAAAGGAGCAGGAACAGAAACCTTGGCAGGACATTCAAATGATTATTTTGCGGGAAAAGTGGGAGATAGTAAAACTTCCTTAAGTTTGACAGGAGACGGGAAGGATTATAACGGTGTTGATTTTGGAGAGCATGTTGGGGATAAGATAGTAGTAAACGAAGTCAAGAACAATGGAACTCAAAATAGTGATTCTGTAAGAAAAGCTTTTATTTCAGATCAAATAGAATCAATGTATGCTAGTGGTAAAATAAATGAAGAGAAGAAAGATGAGTTGCTACTAGACATATCTAATTTATCAAAATATAATATTATGAAAAAAGAGGATATAAAATATTTTGTAGATTTTTATGGAAAGGATAATGTAGACACTATATCAACTACAGTTGATTCAAATGGAAATAAAATAATAACATATAAAGAAGGTAATTTATCTGGGGCAGATAGTTATGTAAGAGAAAAAACTTTATTAGTAAGAAAACTAATAGATAGTGAAGAATTAATAATTTTACAAGTTCCTAATAATAAACAACTTTTAGAAATGGGGAATAATAAGTCAGTAATTGAAGCGGGGAGTTATTTACCTTTTGATTCTACAAAACCAATATTAATGTATTTAAACCCGAATTCTCCAACTATTACAGATTATGTTTATGAAATTAATCCTAGGAACCAAAGCTTTTTAACAACAAATATGGATGAATATTCCAAAGCATCGCATGAAGCTTTAATTCACCCAAGTGATTTTATTGATTATAGAAAGACTTCTGATTTCATTTATATCAATAAAAGTAAGGTGATAGAATCACCAAATAATGCTAGGGATAATAATATATTTAATGATATTATTTATTTTGAAAATACAGTTAGAGAATATACTTTAACAAATGGAGAGAAAGTTTTTTTTATTCCAGCACAATTAAAATATGAAGCAAATATAACATATTTTGAAGGTCTTACAAGAAAGAAAATCAACGGAGAAAATATAAAAAATGAGAGAATTCTTTATGATAAAGCGTTTATAGAACAATCAATATTTCTTAGAGATGGCAATGGAACGACTAAAGAAGAAAAATTAAGAGATTTTTTCAGATAGAGGAGGTAAAAATAATGAATAAACTGCTTAAATATTTCTTATACACATTAATAAGCTATACTCTTTTATGTAATCAGGGGGGGAATGTTTTAAAGCTTAAAAAATATGATTTAAATAATCAAGTTAATGCTTTTATTTTAAGTGAATATGAGTATAAAAAAGATGATATATTGGTAATTTCTAGAGAAGAAAATGATAACTTTAATAAAAAAATTATTAAAAAACAAGAAATTGAATACTCTTCAAAAGAGTTAATAAATATAATGGAAAAAATAAAAGATGATACTTTAAAAGAAATTTATAAAGATAATATTATATGTGAAAGATGTATTTTATACCCAAATGAAAAATATTATATTCTTGATAATAGCAGTAAGTTAGAAACATTTGATATCGTATATGGTGTAAAAAAAAGTGATATGGTAGTAAAATTTAGAGAAAAAGAGTATAATAGTCCTATTCTTTATGAAATTGAATTTAATAAAACTAAATTTACAATTTTAGGAAATACAACAGCTTATGAAGACTTGAATATTAAAAGACTTATTATATTTCTAAATCAAAATAATTATATCTTAAAGATGAATGATTTTAATATTTTAAGTAAGGTAAAAGAAGGACATATTGAGACTAAAACTTCTTCATATATAAAAGTTGATAAAAATTTAAATAAAGAAGGAATTTCATTTTAAGAAATAGTTATGTTTTTTACAAGAAAACGGATTAAATTTATTTGTAACCATAAAAAAAGAGAGTTTTACTGTTCTGAAATATGAAAGTTGGAATAGCAAGTGACAGTTCAATAAAATAATTATTAAGAAAATTTAAAACTGAGAATAAATGCATACCTTTTCTGTAAATAAATGTAGAATATGAGATATATTATGAAACCTGGGACGGAAAGATACTGACAGAAAATGAAGATGAATATCATGCAATGAATTTTAAAAATAAATTAGGAGTAGACAAAAAAAGGGTTATTTATGACATGGCTGTTAAAAGAAATGGGCAAACAGGAAGATTACTTATAAGAGAGGTTAAATAATGGAAAAAAATATTGATTATTATTTTA
>JAITVW010000024.1 GCA_031285605.1 Fusobacteriales bacterium
CAGTCCTGAAGTAATGACTGCTGATCTTAGTGACAAAAACCGTCTTTTGGATCTTTTGAAAAAAGTAAATTCCGTTGCTTTCGGACCGGGTCTGGGCAATAACCGCCGTACGCTGGAACTGCTGAATTTTGTCCTTGAAAACAGTGATGTTCCTATGGTTATTGATGCTGACGGTATTAATGTTTTGGCAGAAGAACCTGCTCTGCTTGAAAAACTTAAAAACAGATGTATTCTTACTCCTCATTTAGGAGAATTTTCCAGAATATCAGGACTTTCCATAGAAGAAATTTCCAAAGACAGAATTAAAGCCGCAAAAGATTTTTCAAAAAAATATTCTGTAATTTTATTATTAAAAGGTTATAATACTATTATTACAAATGAATGTGATGTTTATGTGAACACAACGGGAAATTCTTCAATGGCTAACGGTGGTATGGGTGATACGCTTACAGGTATTACTGCCTCACTTATTTCACAAAAATATACAATTTTTGATTCAGGAAAAATTGGAAGTTTTCTTCACGGCTATATTGGCGAAAAATTAAGTAAAAAATCCTTTGCTGTCACAGCAGAAGATATTATAAGAAATATTCCCGTTTATCAGAAAAAGTTATTTCTATAATTTATGTCATTATCAAATTAAAAAAACTAAATATTTCCATTGGTAATTTTATGTCAAAAAATAACGGCTTGACTGGAAATATAATTTTTACAGATTCATCTATATCGAATAACAATAACTTTCTGCTGTTTCCAAAAATCTGATTTTTATTTTTAATGAAATTATTTGCCTGAAAATACATTATTATGTAAAACCATGGTATAATAACTATATAAGAAGACTGGTCATTTATAAATTTTCATAAATATTAATATTATTAGACAAAGGAGTGCAAAATGAAAAACTTTAATTTTCATGCCAGAACTGAAATTTTTTTTGGAAAAGGACAAATCGAAGCTCTTCCTAAGGCATTGGCACCTTACGGAAAAAAAGTCCTTTTAGTTTACGGGGGAGGAAGTATAAAAAGAAACGGTGTTTATGACAGCGTTATAAAGCTTCTCGGGGAAAATAACTTTGAGGTTACGGAATTATCAGGCGTAGAGCCGAATCCGCGTATTGAAACAGTCAGAAAAGGTGCTAAATTGTGCCGTGATAACCAAATCGAAGTAGTTCTTGCAGTAGGCGGAGGATCTGCCATAGACTGCGGTAAAGTCATTGCCGGAGCCTGCTTCTATGACGGTGATGCGTGGGATATCGTAATTGACAGAGAAAAAATTACAAAGGTACTTCCTATTGTTACTGTGCTTACTCTGGCTGCCACAGGTTCAGAAATGAATAAAAATGCCGTTATTTCAAAAATGGACACCAATGATAAAATAGGCACTTCTTCTCAGGAATTTATCCCTATGGCTTCTATCTGCGATCCTACATATATGTACACTCTTCCTGCTATTCAGACAGCAGCCGGAACTGCTGATATAATGTCTCATATATTTGAAAATTACTTTAAGTCAGAAGAAGATACATATGTTCAGGATCGTTTTGCCGAAGGAATATTAAGAACATGTATCCACTACTGTCCTACAGCAATTGAAAAACCTGATGACTACAGTGCGAGAGCAAATCTGATGTGGGCTTCCACTCTTGCGTTAAACGGTCTTACAGGTGCAGGAAAAGGACAAACATGGTCATGTCACCCAATGGAACATGAACTCAGTGCTTATTATGATATTACACACGGTACAGGACTTGCTATTCTTACTCCGAGATGGATGCGTTATATTCTGAATGATAAAACTGTTTCAAAATTTGCAGACTACGGTGTAAACGTATTTGCGCTTAATCCTGATGAAGACCCTTATAAAACTGCCAATAAAGCAATTGATCTTACAGAAGACTTTTTCAAGAAAATAGGTATTCCTATGCAGTTAAGCGAGCTTGGAATAGGTACTGAAAAATTCGATGAAATTTCACAAAAGCTCGATGGAAAATTTAATGATGCCTATATACCAATGACTCCTCAGGATGTAAAAAAAATACTTGAAATGTGTTTATAGATAAAAAAACAGGCTGTATAAAAAGATTTTTTTGCAGTCTGTTTTTTCTATAAAAACAAAATTTCAAATGATTCCTTCTTTAATATACTTCTAATAACTGTAAAATTCACTTTAAAAGTAATTCATATACCTAAAGTTCCAGCTTCATATACAGCCTGTCCTCATTTTCCCCGTATTCTTCAGTCAAAAGCTCTGCTTTCTCAAAACCATGTTTCAAATAAAGGTTCACAGCCTTTTTATTTTCAGGATTCACAGTAAGCGTAACAGCTTCTATTCCTGATTTTTCCATTTCATTTATTATAAAATCCAGTAAAACAGAACCATAGCCTTTTCCTGAAAATTTTTCTTTTGTAAAAAAACCGTAAATATAAGCATCCTTTGTATCAAATGTTCTCATTATCTCTGCTGCAGACACTATTTCCTCATTCTCCAGCAGGACATAAACTTTTCCGTATCTTACAAAAGGCATTATTGTCCATCTTCCTATACTTCCGGCTCCGAAAATCAGCTCTTCATATTCCGCTATATCATTTATCCGTTCCTTCTCTGAGGGAAGAAGCTCTCTTATTTCCATAAATTCTCCTTTTTCTATCATTTTAATAATTCACTCTGTATAAATATAAACCTTCTGGCGGAGCAAGTATTTTTTCACCGTCGGAATCAGGATTATCAAGCCTGTCATATATATAATCCGGGTTTCTCTTTTCAAAATACACAGCCAATGCGCTTCCTGTCATAATTCTTATCATTGTCTTCAAAAATGACTTTCCTTCTATTTCAATAAACAGCCTTTTATCTTCTTCATAACATCTGATATTATTGATTTCTCTTTCAGGATTTTTATTATCTTTATCTTTTTTTCTAAAGCAGGCAAAATTATGCCTTCCTATAAACGGCTCCATAATTTTTTGCAGCTTTTCAGGAATAATTTTCCCGTCCAAGGCTGAAATATAACTGCTTTCAAATGGCGTTATTTCATCTTTAAGCTTCATTATATAAAGGTAAGTTCTGGTTTTTGCAGAAAATCTTGCATGAAAATCACTGTCTGCCTCTCCGGCCTCTGTTACCCTTATTTTCCCCGAGAGAGCTCTGTTTAATATTCCTTTTATGATATCAGGAGATATACTTTTTTCCATAAAAAAATTAGAAACCTGTCCCAATGCATGAACGCCTTTATCTGTTCTTCCCGATGAAATAAGATTTACTTCCTCGTTAAAGTAATTTTTGATTACCTCCTCTATACTTCCCTGCACTGTTTTTTTATTAACCTGTCTCTGAAATCCTGAAAATTTTGATCCGTCATATTCATAAACTATTTTTATATTTTTCATTTTCTCTCCCTGATTTTATATTACCACAATTTATAAAATATTATATCAATTCATTCTTTGTTTATCAAGTAAAGTCCTTATTCTAAAAAAATGCCGTATGATATTGACAGAACTACTGAACAGTGAACTATCTGTATTTTCCAATAATCAAAATATATGCTTACAAAAAACAATAACAAAAAAACTAGTTTTAACGATGTTATTGTATATAACGACGAAGAGCTGTTTATCCTGCTCAATGCCTTGGAGTTTATTAATTAATTTAAAAAATATAAAAAAAGAGGCTCATTACTGAGCCTCATGAAGGAGTTTTATGAAGAAAAATTTCTTTCTTTTCTTTATGTAGACATTTTAACTCTGTTTTCTTAGTAATTCCTTTATTTAATCTTTTATTTGAATTTGTCCCTGATTTTATTGATATTTTTCTATATTTAGACAGAAAATCAGTCTTCTAATCTCTCCAGCATTTTTTCGTTATATCCAAAAAGATAAGTAAGAATAAATCCTCCGAAATATGAAGCTGCAAGAGCTATAAAACACCATACCATTGATCTGTTGCTGTCAGCTACAGCAAGAAGTACCAAGCCTGAAGGTCCTATTGTTTTACTTCCTACATTTTTGGCAGCCGCCAGCACAGCTCCGCCAACGCCGGCACCTAAACATGCTGTTATAAAAGGATAAAACAGCGGAAGTGAAATCCCGTATATCAAAGGCTCTCCTATCCCCAGAAAACCTGCCGGAAGTGCCGAGCTTATCAGTTCTCTCAGCTTTTTATTTTTAGTTTTTACAAGTATTGCTCCAGCCGAGCCTACCTGTCCTGCTCCAGCCATTCCAAGTATCGGAAATAAAACTGTATAGCCATAATCCTGAATAAGCTGGATATGCACCGGTGTAAGTCCCTGATGTATTCCCAGCATTACCAGCGGAAGAAATGAAGCCGCCAGCACATATCCGCCTATTATTCCGCCTTTATTCAGCATTATATCCAAAAGTACAAAAGTTACTCCCTTCATTATCACTGCCGCCGCAGGCATTACTATTGCTATCGTTACAATACCGCCGGCAAGTATGGTTAAAACAGGTATTATAAGCAGATCCAATGAAGCAGGCACCACTTTTCTCAGCTTTTTTTCAATAAATACAAAAACAAATGCTGCAAATATTACTCCCAAAACACCTCCAAGATTAGGGGACAGTTTAATAAAACCATTAAACAAAGTAAGCGGCTTATCAGGCTGTCCGGCTAAAGCAGGCATAGCTATCATTGCTCCTGCAATTGCACCTAAGACAGGAGTTCCGCCGAATTCCTTTCCTGCATTATATCCGACCAATACATTTAATGAACTCAGCAAAAGACCACCTGCTGCCACTAAAAGAGCAAACCACGGATCAGCTGATATTCCGCCGTCAAAAACACTCCATATTCTGGTAATGGCAAGTACAAGTCCCGTCCCCACAAAACCCGGTATCAGAGGGATAAAAATATTGCCTATATGTTTTAATCCTTTTTGAAATGAGGATTTCTGCTTTGATTTTACTTTTTCTTTTGTTTTTCCTTCCAGATTATCAAGATTTTCACTTATTTCCAAACCGCCTGACATTCCTGATATATCACCGAATGCCTCTCTTAATCTTTGTGCATGACCTACACCCACTATTATCTGTGTCTGCTCTCCCGGAACCACACCAAGTATACCTTTCAATTTCTTTAGTTTCCCGGAATTCACAAGTTCCTTATTTTTAACATTTATACGCAGTCTTGTCATACAGTTTGTAAAACTATTTATATTTTCAGCTCCTCCCAAGTCACCAAGAATTTCTTTTGCAAGATTTTTGTAATCCATAATTTCCTCCTCTTATATTAGATTTTATTTTATGGCTTCTCTTACAAAACCATAAGTCTTTTCCAGTCTGTGTACTGCTTCTTCATATTCACAGCCTGCGAGTATCATTACTATTGCAGTTTTTACATGCCATTCTGCCGAAATAAGAGTCCGCTCTGCTCCTTCATATGATACTCCCGTAGCTTCCATTACGATTCTTTTTGCTCTTTCCACCAGCTTTTCATTTGTTGCCCTTACATCCACCATCAAATTTCCGTATACCTTTCCTACACCTACCATGGAAGCTGTGGAAATCATATTTAATATCATTTTTTGTGCGCTTCCTGCCTTTAATCTTGTAGAACCCGTAAGTACTTCCGGACCGCAGTCCACTTCGATTGCTACATCGGCATATTTGGAAATTTCTGCATTTTTATTACAGCTCACTGATACTGTATCAGCTCCCACTCTCCGTGCATATTCCAAACCGCCTATTACATAAGGAGTCCGCCCGCTTGCAGCTATTCCCACTATAGTATCATTCTTTCCTATATTTAATTTTTTCAGTTCTTTTTCCGCAAGCTCTTTTGAGTCCTCTGCACCTTCTACAGCTTTTACAAAAGCTCCCTCTCCTCCTGCTATGATTCCCTGCACTTCATCTGTTGTTCCAAATGTAGGAGAACACTCCACTGCGTCAAGCACACCAAGTCTTCCACTGGTTCCGGCTCCCATATAAATAATTCGTCCACCGTTTTTCAGATTTTTTACTATTGTCTTTACAGCCTTCTCTACATCAGGAAGTGTTTCTTTTACAGCTGCAGCTACCTTCCCGTCCTCTTCGTTCATTACCGTAAGAAATTCCCCTGTACTCATCTGATCCAGATTTTTTGTTTTCGGATTTCTTTTTTCAGTCATCAGGTTTTCAAGCATATTGTCCCTCTTTCTATACTATATTATTAATTTTATTATATTATACAGTATTGTATTATTTTTTCAATTCTAAACCCAAAAATTGAAAAAAAATTTCAAAATTAGAAAACTTTATCCAAAAGAAAAAGAGACTGTATTAAAATGAAAAATTTTTGATACGGTTCCGAAAACAGACTTTCGCAAAACAAAACAGTATATTTATTAAATTATTTATTATATAAAGCTTAATTTACAGAGAATTTTGTACACTAGACTAATAAAAAAATAATTACCTTACACAAAAATATGTATATACAAATAAATATACGATAAAAAACTGAAAAATAATTAAAATAATAATATATAAAGATATTAATATTTTTAAGATCAAATCTATAATATGAATTTTAAAAGGGATATTTATAAATATAGATACTAAATTTATATTTAAAAAAATAAAGAAATAAAAAATTGTAAAAGAAAATAAATATAATTAAAAAAAACTTCGTATTAGTTAAATTTTACGAATGAAAAAGAGGTATTTTATGCTAATTATAAAGGTAGAATAAATAATTGAATTAATATTTTATCTTTATTAAAGTTGACATTAAGCTTTAATTTTAGTAAAATATTTCTATCAATATATTCGTAAAATTTAACTAATACGAATATTTGAAAATATTTTAAAATTATTAATATTCTAGAAAGAAAGGTGGGAAATGTGAAAAAAGTAATAGTCATATTACTGGTATCCATGTCTATGTTTACAATATCAGCTAAGAAACCAAA
>JAITVW010000227.1 GCA_031285605.1 Fusobacteriales bacterium
TTTCCATTGCTTAACTGCTCTATTGTTCTGGATTTGACGTCCTGAAAAGCACTTACTATTACTTGGTCATTTTGTATCAGTGAATTGACTGTATTTAATATTTCATTTCTGTATTTTTCAGGATCTTTTCCCATTCCTTTGTAAATATCTTCAAGCTGTTTCTGATATTCATTTCTAAGTTCAAATAAATCGGCTACTTCCACTCCTTCAAAGCTTTCCAATATTCCATTTTTAGGTAAATTTGCTGAATATTGTTCCATTACTCGTACATCTTCAATAAATCTTAAAAAACTTAGCTTTACTTCTTCTATATTGTTATTATCAAGCTTACTTTTTCCTAATTTTCCTTTCAAAGTATTAAAATCAAAATTTTTAAGATAATTATCATAGAAACTTTGCAGGCTTCCTGAATCTCTTGCTGTATTCTTCCATACACTTCCAAAATATTCATCAAATCCCTTGCTTAAAGTTGCATGTGAATCCTTTTTACCCCCAAAAATACCTTTCTTTTTACTCGAATGCCCTGTTGCTGTTATCTGGCTTTCATATAAATCACCTGTTTTTCCGATTAATGTATTATAGTAGCTTTTTTGCTTTGTTATATCTCTGTCAGAAGTGTCGGACGCTATATTTTGAATTAATCTGGTTGTAAGATTTTGTATTGAATTTGTGAGCGTACTTATTTCACTGAATAAATTTTCATTTTCTTTTGATTTATTTTCAAACCATTCATTGGTTTTTCTCTTTTCTTCCTCGTTATGTTTTTTGTATTTATTACTCCCGATTCCAAATGAACGGAATAATGAAACCCCTGCATTTACTGTCCCGAAAACCGTTCCTACTATTGAAGTAAAAGATGACAGGAAATTCCCCAATCCTCCTAGTTTTTCTCCTATCTGTCCTGATAAATTGGTATTCTGAAATATGCTTGTCAGACTTGACAGTGATTCTGCCGTAACTGATAAATTTGTCAGAAAATCATCTTTTAATACACTTCCTGCTCGGCTTAAAGTAGAAGCCAAGTCATCCAGACTTGTTTTTACTCTTTCCATTTTCATAGAACCTGCCAAATTAACTAATCCTTGTTCGCCTGTAGCTATCAGGCTGTTTAAAAATTCTTCAAATCTTTTATTGTATTCTGACTGGTCTAAAACATAGTTTCCTGTTAGATTATATCCTGTAAAAGCTTCCTTTTATTTTATAATTAAAAAATAATAAACTTTAGATTTTTCATTTTTAGTTTTACTTTTAAGATAAAATAGGTTATCATATACTAAAAAAAGGAGGCTAGAGGATGAAAAAAATACTTTTGTTATTAATATTATTATGCACAATCAGTTTTTCTAATACTATCGGGGGTTTTGGCGAACTTAAATGGGGAGCTTCCAGAGAAGAAGTTACAAAATATCTTATGAAAACTTATGATTTAGAGGAATACTCTATTTATCAAATTAGAAATTATACTGAAGTTACTTACCAAAGTATTTATTTTGGAGATGTTAATTTACGGGAAATTAATTTTTATTATAATAAAAATGGTCAATTTTATAAATGGGGAGCTAAAAGTTATACTATGAGATATGATAAAACATATTTAATCAACAGATACAAAAAGGCTTATAACTTAAAAGAGAAAAAAGACTCTAATGATGTCATTTCTTTAACAGGATATCCTGAAACTGAAGGATTTCTTATCGAAATTTATCCTGATAGAATTGAATATGATATTGAAGATTTTAATTACACTTTCCCTAAATAAATTATAAATAAAAACTCCCTGAAGTCACTATATTATTGGTGACTCAGGAAGTTTTCTTATTTTATTCCTTATTCTTAAACCTCTTCTTTTCCTGATTCATACAAGAATTCTTTCATTTCCTTTTTCAATGTACTCATAAATTCTGAATTTGACATAAATCCGTAATTATTCAGTGTTACTGCAAATTCCAATCCTTTTGAATTATCCAGTATTCCTGATGTTTTATACTCCTGTTTTCCTGACATGCCGTAATAATTACCGTCTACTGCATTTGTCCCTTTGAAATCCATTCCTTCTGACTGTAGCTTTAATTCTACTTCGTTTAACTTCTTTTGTATTATATTGTATGCGTCTTTAAAACTTCCTGCTCCATCGAGTGCATTTTTATAATCTTCTGTTAAAAAATACTTATCTGCCAAAGCTTGGAACGACTGACTTTCATAAAATGCTTTTACTAGACTGTCTTTTACATTATTATAAATACTATCGCCTAAACTCATTGAAAACTGCTCAAATGAATTGGTTTCCAAAGCCTTTCTTATTGAGTTTTCTAAAGCATTCTTTATTTTTTCTGTCTTTTCATTTATTTTTTCATCGGGAAACATTGCATTTATTACTTCATCACTTAAGCCCGAAGCTTTTGCCTGATTTTTCAGAGTGTCAATTACATATTTCATATCATTTTCTATATACTGCGTATTTTTTAAATCTGTAAATAAATCCCAGAAATTTAGATTTTCATTTAGAAAATTATCAAAATCATGTCTCCCCGATAATCTAAAATCCGCAAGATTATTTGTTAAGTTTTCAAATTTATTTGAAAATTTCTCTTCAAATCCCTGAAACTGCATATCATAGAATACCTTTGAAAAATTATTTTCCAGTTTGCTAAAATAGCTTTCCATTCCTGTTGCAAGACCTAAAATTACATCATTCCCGCTGCTTAACTGTTCTATTGTTCTTGATTTCACATCCTGAAAGGCACTTACTATTACTTGGTCATTTTGTATTAATGAGTTTACTGTGCTTAATATCTCATTCCTGTATTTTTCTGGGTCTTTCCCCATCCCTTTGTAAATATCTTCAAGCTGTTTTTGATATTCGTTTCTAAGTTCAAACAAATCAGCTACTTCTATACCTTCAAAGCTTTCAAGAATACCATTTTTAGGTAAATTTGCTGAATACTGTTCCATTACTCTTACATCTTCTATAAAACGTAAAAAGCTCAACTTAACTTCTTCTATATTATTATTATCCAGCTTACTTTTTCCCAGCTTTCTCTTTAAAGTGTTCATATCAAAATTTTTAAGATAAGTATCATAAAAACTCTGTAAACTTCCCGAATCTCTTGCTGTATTCTTCCATACACTCCCGAAATATTCATCAAATCCCTTACTTAAAGTTGCGTGTGAATCCTTTCTCCCGCCAAAAATACCTTTCTTTTTACTTGAATGTCCCGTTGCTGTTATCTGGCTTTCATATAAGTCACCTGTTTTTCCAATCAATGTATTATAGTAGCTTTTTTGCTTTGTTATATTTCTGTCAGAAGTATCGGAAGCTATATTTTGAATTAATCTGGTCGTAAGGTTCTGTATTGAATTTGTGAGTGTACTTATTTCATTAAATAAATTTTCATTTTCTTTTGATTTGTTTTCAAACCATTCATTGGTTTTTCTCTTTTCTTCCTCATTATGTTTTTTGTATTTATTACTCCCGATTCCAAATGAACG
>JAITVW010000031.1 GCA_031285605.1 Fusobacteriales bacterium
TCACTTTCACCAAATGAAAATCTGAATTTTTACTATAATAAATATAATAAGGCTAAAAGAACAATTGAAAATCTCCGTGAAAGACTTCCGAAAATAGAAGAGGAAGCAGATTATCTTGAGGAAGTAAAAGTTTTTGTTAATAATGAAACTGATATTATAGGATTGGAAGAACTGGAAAATGAGCTGAATATTAAGCAGAAACGTAAAATAAAACTTTACAAAAAAATAAAAAGAGAAGTTTTGAGTTACCAGTTTGAAAATTTTACAATACTTGTAGGAAGAAACAGTCGTGAAAACGAAGAAATTACTTTTACACGGGGAAATGGCAACGATATCTGGATGCATATAAAAGATCTTCCCGGCAGTCATGTTCTCATACTAAGAGAAAATAAACCGGTTCCTGATTCTGTATTATCATATGCCGCTAATCTTGCCGGTCTTTATTCCAAATCCGGTGTTGGTGATAAAGTCACAATAGACTGCTGCGAAAAACGTTTTGTCAAGAAAATCAAAAAAAGCAAGCCTGGTAATGTAACTTATATTAATTATAAAAGTCTGGATATTGTTATTAAGAATACATCATCATAAAATAATCGATACTCTCTTATTTTCTGTATATACGGAAAAATCAGGCACTAATCTTATTAATATAGAAATTTTTTTAAAGAAAAAAAGGAAGCGTAAATCTTCCTCTTTTTTATTTCTGAAATTTATTTTCCTATCATTGTCAAACCTATCTGAGCTATTGTAGCACTTCCTAAATATGTTCCTATAAAAACTGCTACTGCTACTATTAATATTTTCCATGAAGTTTGTTTCAATTCTGACATACGGTTTACCACTGAAATTCCTGCATATGTAAGTATCGGAGTAGTAATCGCAAGCAGATCCACTGAATTAATAGACTTAATTATCAGTGATGAAAAAGGCATTCCCGGAAGACAAAAAATTATCGAAAATATAGATACCCACCCAAGAATAGGGAATTGATTTAATACCGGAACTCTTTTCAGAATCATTGAAACTAAAAGTCCTATCATTGATATAAACCATAATGCCAGTAATCCATATACTGTATATTTGTTTAAAACCAGTTTTGGATTCGGATGAAATATATATTTTATCATAGTTCCAAAAAGTACTGAAACTACACTTAATAAAAGTATTCCTCCATATTTTAAAAATTGTTTTATTTCTTTCATCATATCATCTGTCATTTTTTATCACCTCTTGTTAATAACTTATACATAAAATTCTGTAACGGTGCTGCTAAAAATAACATTGTATATGTTCCTAAGAAGCTTGTCAACAGATTACTTGCACTGGCGTAAGCCGTTATCTGTTCACCCAGTTCCGGAAAATGTGAAGTCAATGCTGATGACGAAGCAGCCATCATACTTCCGGATCCTACACCTGAAGCCATGGCCAGAGCCTGAGGAGCATAACCCAAATAACTCAGGATTGGTGCAAAGAAACTGAAAAACAGTGCTCCAAATAGTGTACCTATTATATAAAGTGAAAGTATACCACGTCCTTCCGGAGAATCAAGAGTATATTTTTCAGATATATAAGCCAGTTCTCCTTCTCTTCCGAGACCAAGCGTACATCCTATGGCTTCACGTTTAAGCTCGAGAAGAACAGCCACTGGGAGTCCAAGTACTACTGTTCCCAGATTTCCTAATTCCTGGAATAAGAAAATTGGTCCCTTGTTCACTATATCTCCTAATTGAGGAGCTATTGTGGCACCGTATCTTGCCATTAAAGGAAGCATAATTATAATAAGATATTTTCCAGCAAAATTTACGTTTTCATTGGAATAAATTTTTGCTGTAATCCCTTTTCTTAATGGTTTTAATCCCAAAAGCATTGTAAATAAAATTGCAAATGCCAGCGGTAATATAGTCAGTGCCAGTTTTTTCCCTATAGGAATCATCTGAATCCCTATTATTTCAGCAATGGCAATTATTATAAATGCAAAGATTACCATATAAATATAAGATTTCTTCATTCTACTTTTCTTTCCTCCTAAATTTCTATTGTATATTATTTTCCTACTATGGAATTTATACATTCTTCATATTCTCTGAAGCTTTTTTTGTACAGCTTTGAATTATCAATTTTTCTACTCATATATTCCAGAGACTCAGCTACAAATCTCGGAAATATCTCATATATCATTTCAGGATCTTCATCCTTAAAATCATCTCCGTGTATTGTCCCGGAAAATCCGCTGTACCCTATCTGTATACACGGAATCATAAACGAAAGATCACCAATATCCCCTGCGGCACTGATAAACTTATTATTCCACAAAGTCTTTATTTCACTCTGCTCTGCAAAGGCATCCACCACAAACGGTCCCATATAACGATCCTGTACAAACGGAAGATAACCCATCTGTGTTTCCAGCTCTGCCACACCGTCAAGACATATTGCACTTCCCTTTGCTGCTTTATCTATTTTGTCTGCTACTGTTTTCATATACTCTACACTTTTGGTTCTCAAATCTGTTCCTACTTTTATAAAGTTAGGTATTACATTGGTTGACATATCCGACTCCATAACAATAGGATTCATTCTTACATGCTCGCTGTCCTTCAGCTGCTGTCTCATAAGTCCGAGAGCTACCTGAAATATATTTGACATACTGTATGCATTTTTCCCGGAAAAAGGATCAAATCCTGCATGTGAAGCACTCCCCCTAAAAGTATATTTTTTATAAAGAAATCCTGCCAGATCACAGTTTATCTCGGAAGTCCTTTCGGTAAAAGTTCCTCCTATGGCATGAACACAAACACCTATATCAATATCGTCAAAAATACCCAGTCTCATAGCTTCAGGTTTACCGCCATAGTAATTTATTATTCCCTCTTTCTGCAGCTTTTCTCTGTAAGACAGATCCAGATACTCTTCTGCCGGTATAAATATAAAGGTTAGTGTATAATCCA
>JAITVW010000036.1 GCA_031285605.1 Fusobacteriales bacterium
GCCTTCTATGATGAAACAATAAAATCACCGGTAAAAATAACATTCAAAAACTATACAAGCGTGCTGTAATCATTTTAACCATTTCAAAAATAAAGCTTTTCGGATAACATTTCTTTTTAGCGTGGAGAATGAGGCACACAGCCTCATCTTCCCGGTAAAAAAATTATTTGGAACTCATAAGGAGGATAAAAACTTGTCAAAAGAAATAAAAGAAACAACATATAAGGATATAAAAGAAGATGTGGTCGAGGATATAAAAAATGAAAAAGTAACAGAAGATAAGTCAGAGGAAACAGTAAAGATAAGGGATAAACCGGCAACAAAGGTATTAACGTACGGAGCAGAGGGGGATTTTATCGTAGTAGAACTGGCGGCATCTTT
The DNA here is from genome assembly GCA_031285605.1 of Fusobacteriales bacterium. Taxonomy (GTDB): domain Bacteria; phylum Fusobacteriota; class Fusobacteriia; order Fusobacteriales; family Leptotrichiaceae; genus Sebaldella. Next base: position 382 of record JAITVW010000036.1, read on the forward strand.
TAGAAATCTGTATAATTATCTAAACAAACCACGTCATAAATACAGATATCATAATCAGGGAAGTATAACAGAAAGAATATCAATATTTTATGAACTGGAAGAAAGCCATGATTTTGAACTGCTGTATAATCAGACACTGAAAATAACATTAGATAATAAAGAATCAGATAAGACAACAGATAACTTTATAATTTTTTTGAACAGACAGGGAGCAGTATTCAAAAAAGCTTTGGAAGAATTGTTAGAGGAGAATTCGGTGGGTTTGGAATCACAAATGAAGAATCTGTACGTGTAAAATATTACAGAGCGGCGTCAATATATGTAAACGGACAGCAAACGCCTGACAGAAGCCTGCAGGAAGTGATAATGGACATTAATAATTATCTGAGATATTTCAGGTTTGACGGTATGAGCGGAAGATATGTCCTTACCTTTCTGCCATTGTCAAAATCCTATGACGAACATCCTTACTGGCTGATAGAAAAGCTGGAATTTATAGAAGAGGTAATAAATAAAGCTGTTTATGAGAAGAATAAGAGGAAGAAGAGATGATACTTATATAAAAACTGCCAAGAGGTTTCTTTTGGCAGTTTTTGTAGATTAGAGAAAACAAAAAAAGGAGGAAATTGAATGAATATAGAAAAAATTATTGAGGAGATTAAAAAAATAATAAAAAATGTAGAGAAAGCAGAGAAAGCATATGCTGATAAACAGGATATTGAATATAGAATACAGCTGATATATGAAAATCCTAATGCTGTTAAAGATGTAATAAAATGGTCTAATCAAATGAAAACAAATTTAAACAGGCCGCGTTCCGAAATACAGAATATCAATCTCATTTTTGCAGAGTATCTTAAACAAAAAGGCTATAATGAAAAAGAATACAGGGAAATTGCTAAAGAAGCAACAGTGATGACCCTAAATTTAATGGCAGAGGAAGGACAAAGCCAAACATCAGCAATTAACATAGGGAAATCAATACTTTCCGGTGATACGGATTCTATTTTAAACTATGATATTGATTTAAGTAAGTATGAAAAAACCATTAGAAAGCAAGGGATGTTAGAAGGGGCAAGCTTAATCTTCACTCAAATGAATCAAAAAATGAAGAATGCAACAAGAAAAACTTCCAGTTATAATAATGAAGCAGCAGTGACAGAGGAAACAATGAATGATTTGTGGGCAGTACCGGGAGAAGTTTTAGATCCTACTATTGTACAAGCATATAAATTTTTAAACAGTAATCTTAATAAGGGGAAATTAGGATTAGAGCGAATGGAAACGAGAGAATCACTAAAAAAACTTCCACAAGACATGGAATTGTTAAAAACATATATGACAGATTTTAACAAATTACTTCATAGTGAAGCCCCGGAGACAGAGAAGGATAGATATTATCAAAAAATCATGGATAAATTCCCGATATTGGAACCATATTTTGAAAATTCTGTTGAAAGCTCAGATTATATAGTAAAAGATTTAGAGAAATTTACCGGAGTAGTAGAAGATGCACTGGAACAACAATATAAAGACAGAGAATTTGAAATATCAGTGTCTATGAATATAGATGAGAATTTAGAAATCAAATCACAGAATTTAGAAAATAAACAGAAAGAAAAAGAAAAATATTTTAAAATAAGTTATCAAATACCGTTAGAAACTTTTACAGAAGATAAGAATATATCTTCTTTGGCACGTGAATACTATAAATTATCAAATCCGGGTTATCAGGAATATTATTCAAAAGATGAAGTATCAAAAGTAAAAAAAGCATTAATAGAAGAAATAATTAAAAATAAAGAGGTAAGCGCAAAGTATGGTTCAAGGTTAACGAGGGAAAATTCACAATTTTTTGATACTTTGGCAGAGAAAGTTTCAAATGAAATTAATCATTATGATTTTACTAAGAAAGAACAAGATAAATTAGAGAAATTAAAAGTATCGAAAATGGGAGAACTAAAACAGGACTATGAAAATAGAGATCCTATGTCTGAATATACAAAATATGTGGTAGAAGAGCTATATCCGGAAATAACAGATTCAGTAGAAAAAAATATAAAAGTATTATATGATGAAAACAGAAATATATTAAAAGCAAAAACAAAATTTGAGAAAAACTTTGGAGTCAGCTATGATGAAATGACGAAAAATGACAAAATAAGCCAAAGTTTAAATAATTATTTAAAAACCGGTTCTATAGAGAATTATAAAAAATTAGAGTCTGATTTGGCAAAAGAGTATAAATTAAAAGCAGGAAAAATATCATATTCATTAAATCCGACTGCAGAATTAATAGGAGTATCTTCAATAATAAGCAGAAGTTTGGACAACATAAAAGAATCAGGAAGAAATATGCTTGCTGATTTTTCAATTCTTGAGAAACAGCAGGGTGAAAGATATACGAAAGCCGTAAGAAGCAATGTTGTGGCTAATTCAAATAATGTATTGGATTATTCTGTCATAGGAAAAACTTCAAATATTCCGGTATACAAACAACAAAAAAGTAAAGCAGAAGAAAATTTAGAAAAATTTTTTCAAGGATTTAATAATGTACAAAGAGGAATGGGAAAAACCCCGAAAGCACCGACACAAAAGACGAGAACACAAACAGTACAAAGGAAAGTAGAACAGCCCAAGCGGACAGTAACATATAAAGAACAGACAAAATGGGAAGTAATGTCAAAGGAACTGAAAAAGGCAGTGAAAGATTTAACATCAAAAGCAGGAAAAATGGGAGATGTTATTCTTAAAACAAGCGATAAGCTGGCAAAACTGGAATTAGAAAAACTGCATAAATTTTCAGATGTAATGGGGATGTCAGAAAGCGACGTATTATTAAGTGAAATAGGAATATTGGAAAAGCAGAGGCAGATAGCCTTGGAAGTAGGAAACAAAGAAAAAGTAAAGTC
>JAITVW010000249.1 GCA_031285605.1 Fusobacteriales bacterium
ACGCTCTTCCGATCTTCCACGTTTTCTTATCAGCGTTTTTTTTATACTTAATATCTCAATATTTATTTTACATTATGCTTCTGTCTGAGTATACTTTATTTTTTCGGCGGTAAAATAAAAGTTATAAAACTATATTAAATTACCTGTTCCAAAATTGCCGTACTTTAACATTTTCCTATAGTTTGATTGCGTTTTTGTCCCAATTATGATATCATATAAAAAAACTATAGTTAAGGAGTAATTCATGGCTGGAAGAATCAGAATAAACTACATAAAATTTATAATTTTTGTAATTTCATTAGCTGTTATAATAATTTTCGGAAGAGATGTATTTGTGAGACGTTTTTTTAATGAACAAAAATCAGAAGTTCCGAATGTAATGAATTTAGATGTAAAAGATGCGGAAAAATACCTGAAAGAAGCAGGTTTAAAAGTTAAGATAAATAGTTCAAACTCAGAAAAAGTAGGATTTAATAAAGTATTTATCCAATATCCCGAAGCGGGAAAAATCGTAAAAACAAACAGAACAGTGCAGATCTGGGTTAATAACGGAAAAGGGAAAGAAGTACCCAATATAGAAAAAATGGAACTTCTTGAAGCAAAATCAATACTTCAGAATTCTGATATCCAGATAGAGAAAATAGATTATCAACCTTCAGATGTGAAGTTTAATACTATAATTTCAGTTTATCCCGCTCCGGGAACAAAGCTTGACCCTAACCAGAAGATATCACTTCTTGTTTCTTCAAGAAAAATACTTGATGCTTCCGTTATGCCTAATTTGATAGGTCTTGACCTGAATGATGCACAAACACTTCTTGTTCAGCTGGGATTAAAAGCCGGTAAGATCAGCAGGGCAAATGATGATACACTGCCTGTTAATGCTATAATATCCACTAATCCTGTTCCGGGAGCCAAGATTGAAAAAGGACAGACTGTATCTATCGTTATAAACTCAGGTCCTGCCCCCAGAAAAGCAGAACCTACAATTGAAGATATCATAAATCAGAATTCAGATGAAAATGTTACTAACCAGAATGTAGAAGATATCATCAACCAGACAATGGAAAAAATTAATGAAAAAAGTACAAAACCAAGTGCCCCTCCGGCAGATAACAATGCTAAACCGGACAACGGCAGCGGAACTGCTCCTGCAGGCGGAGAAAAACAGCCTAAGAAACCGGAAGGCAGCACTACACCTGCTCCGGCTCAGGATTAAAGGAGGTACTTTTATTAAAGGAAGAGTTATAAGGAAAATTAAGGGTTTCTACTATGTTAACAGTGATAATAATATTTATGAATGTAAACTCAGGGGAGCCCTCAAAATAAAAAATAATAAGCTTAACTGTATTGTCGGTGATATTGTTGAATTTGACGAAAAAGAACAGGCAATTTGCAAGGTTTTTGAAAGAAGAAATTATCTTGACAGACCGCTTATTTCAAATATTGACTATGTAGGAATTACTTTTGCAGTTAAGTCTCCGGACTTTGATTATACTAATTTTCAAAAAGTACTTTTAAATGTATATGACAGAAATATAACCCCTTTTGTTATATTCACCAAGGCTGACCTGATTTCAGATACAGAATTAACAGAATTTATTGATAATTTTCATATGGTGTTTTCTGATCTGGAACTTGATATTTTTTCTGTTATTGCTGCAGATGACACTGCTCTCTCATATCTGAAAGAGTTTATTGCCAGAAAAATAACAGCCTTTTCGGGACCAAGCGGTGTAGGCAAGTCTACTCTTATAAATAATCTTCTTAATGAAGATGTTTTAAGAACAGGCAGCATTAGTGAAAAAACCGACAGAGGTAAACATACTACCACTGAAAGCCGTATTTTTGAACTTGACAATTCCACACTGATAGTAGATACACCGGGATTTTCCAGTCTGGATTTTCCCAAATTAAAAGAAAAAATAGCACTTTCACACTTATTTCCCGACTTTCGGAATTACAGCATATTGTGTAAATTCAGAAACTGCACTCATATAAATGAACCGGAGTGCGGTGTAAAAAGTGCTTTGGAAAATGAAAAAATTCCAAAATTGAGATACGAATTTTACTTGTACTCATATAATAATATTTTTAGAGAGGTGAAAAAATGATAAAAGTTGCTCCTTCTGTTCTGGCAGCAGATTTCAGCATTCTTAAAGAAGAGCTTGTAAGTTTGGAAAAGGCAGGTGCCGATTATATACACTTGGACATTATGGATGGTAATTTTGTTCCTAATATTTCCTTCGGTGCTCCTGTAATAAAAGAACTGAGAAAATGCAGCAAGCTGCTATTCGATGTTCATTTAATGGTTGATATGCCGGAAAGATACATAGAGGATTTTGTTAACGCAGGTGCTGATATTATTACCGTTCATGTGGAAAGTACAAAACATATTGACAGAACCATAGAATTAATCAAGTCTTACGGTATAAAAGCCGGAGTTACTCTAAATCCCGCTACTCCTGCAGAATCTTTAAAATATGTTATTAATAAGGTTGATATGGTTTTGGTTATGAGTGTAAATCCGGGATTTGGCGGTCAGAGTTTTATAGAATATTCTCTTGACAAAATAAAGGAAATCAAAAATATGCGTCCGGATGTTGATATAGAAGTCGACGGCGGTATCACAGACATTACCGCAAAAAGAGTAATTGAAGCGGGAGCTAATGTTTTAGTTGCCGGTTCTTACATTTTCAACGGTGATTATAAAGAAAAAATTGACTCTCTCAGAGGAGGTAAATAATTATGTATGAAAATATCGAAATTTTACTGGATGAATTCTATAAAACTTATTATAAAATAGAAGAAATTAATCTGAACCAGGTAATAAAGTGTCTGACTACTACAGAACTCCATGTTATAGAGGCTATCGGAGATCAGCTCCTTACCATGAACGAGCTTTCTGAAAAGCTGGGAATAACAATGGGTACTGCTTCTGTAGCTATAAATAAGCTTTCAGAGAAAAATTTTATTGAAAGAGAAAGAAGTGACGATGACAGAAGAAAGGTATTCGTAAAGCTTTCTAAAAAAGGACTGCTTGCTTACAGATATCATAACAGCTTTCACAGCAATATTCTGGAAAAAGTTACCAGTGAAATATCAAAAAGCAAAATGGAAACTTTTATTGAAGTTTTTGAAACTATTGTAAAAAATCTTAATAAAGTAAAGAAAGATATCCAGCCTGAATCTATCCTGAATTTTGAAAAAGGAGATGTAATTCAGGTTTCAAATATAAAAGGAAGTCCTGCCATAAAAAAATATCTGAATGAAAAAGGCATTAACATAAAATCATTAATTAAAATTAATGATAAAAACAAGCATATTTTGTCACTTTTGGTAGACGGTGATGAAAAGATAATAAATATAGAAGATGCAGCTGATATAATGGTTATCAGAAACTACATCTGATACTGGGAGACAATATGATCTACATTGACGGAACAGGAATGAAGTTTCTTGTAAACGAAGTTAAAAATGAAATATTAAATTACAGAGTGAGCAGGATTTATCAATATGATAAGTCTTCTCTCTCTTTATTTTTCGGCAGACAAAACCTGACTTTTATAATTAACAGTAAAAACACAATTTTTTATCTTAAGGACACCAAAGATGACAATACAGATTTTCAGTCAAAGTTTCTTTTAAACATAAAAAAGTCACTTCTTAATTCAAAGCTGATTAATATCACACAAAGCGGCTTTGACAGAATAATATATTTTCAGTTTGAAAAACTGAATCAATTTGGTAATCTGGAAAAATTTGATCTTATTTTTGAAATAATGGGCAAACACAGTAATCTTTTTCTTACTCAAAAAAATAAAATTTTATCTTCCATATTTACTGCTTCCCTTGATGAAGGAAACAGGGTTATTT
>JAITVW010000207.1 GCA_031285605.1 Fusobacteriales bacterium
GCTTCTTTTAAAGACCCTGTTTTCAGTGAATATTATCTTAAAAAACGTAGTGAAGGTAAATCATACAAAGGGGCTATTGCTGCTGTTTCTAAGAAAATGACCAGAGTTATTTTTAAAATCCTTAAAGATAACAGACCTTACATTAAGTAAGTTTATTTTTTAATTTAATCTTTAGGCAGGGTGACTGTCTATTTTGTGATACTCATTTTTCTTCATACTTTTCTTGATAAAAAATTTCTAGTTTTTTCTTGACTTTTTATAACTGGTCTATTCAAAATATCTGAGATCCTCTTTTGTTGTTATTTTGACATTATCGGCATGTCCTTCATAAACCTGTACTCTTCCGCCTATTCTTTCCACAAGGGAAGAATCATCAGTCCCTAAAAAACTGTCCTTTTCGGCTTTTTCATATGCTTCTTTGAGAATAGTACTTCTAAATACCTGTGGTGTATGAGCTGAAAACAAAGTTTTTCTTTCAGGGGTACTTACTATAAATCCATATTTATCAATTACTTTAACAGTATCCTTCAGTGGAATTCCTACTACAAGACCGTCAAGATTTTCTTCTGCTGTAAGAATCTCGTAAGTATTCTCTATATATTCCTGTCTTATATTGGGACGAACACCGTCCTGTACAGCTATTATAGCCTCTTCTTCTATATGATCAAGTGCGTTTTTTATAGAGTATTGTCTTTCGCTCCCGCCTTCCACTATCTTTTTTACTTTGGTAATTTTAAATTCACGCAGATAATTCTCCACAAGCTTGATATCTTTTTTGTTAACTGATATGTATATACCGTCTACAAGTTTATTTTTTTCTATTACTTCCAAAGTAGATATAAAAATTGGTTTTTCCTTTATCCGATAATATTGTTTTGGGATATTCAGCCCCATTCTTTTACCTAATCCTGCGATAGGAACAATAAAATAATACTTCATGTTTATTTTAACTTAGCGACAGTGCAGCCAAGCCCTCCCTCATTCTGATTTGCATCTCTATACTCCGATATGTATTTAGACTTTTTTAAATATTCCTGTATTCTGGTTCTTAATGCCATAGTTCCTTTTCCGTGAATTATGTATACTTCCGAATATCCTGTCAGCATTGCCCTGTCCAGATAAAGCTCCAGTTCAGTCATTGCTTCATCACCGGTCATTCCTCTCAAATCCACTTCTCCTTTTACATTAGTTGATTTTAATGATGAAAATCCGCCTAATTTCTTTTTATTTTTCTTTTCTGTCTTCTTTATATCATTAGTACTTACCACAAGTTTCAATATTCCTGCCTGTATCTGAACACTGTCTGATTCTCCGATTATTCTTAAGATTTTTCCATTTTGATTTATCGACTTTACAAAGACTTCCTCACCAAGCTGAAAGTCCATCTTTTTGTTTGTTTTTGCTTTTTTCTTTACATTCTTTTCTTTTTCAAGCCTGAAAGATTCACGAAGCATATTCAGACTTCTCTGTGTATCTTTTGCCTCTTCTTTTTTCATCTCATCCCGGCTTATCTTATCTACAAGATTCTTAGCCTTTGCCTGAACCTCACGCAGATACTTGTCAGCTTCGTCATATGCTTCTTTTACTATTTTATTTTTTTCATTTTCCAGAGTTATTATGTCAGCTTCATACTTTTGCTTTCTGCTCTCCATTTCTTCTTTTGCACTTTCCAGTTCTATCTTCAGCTTTTCCACTTCATCTGTTTTTTCTTTTATGGATATAAGCATTTTCTCCACTTTTTGATTTTCTTCACTTATGTACGATTTTGCATTATTTATGATCTCTTCATTTATACCGTATTTCCCGGCGATAATCAAAGCATTGCTTTCTCCGGGAATACCTTCCAGAAGTCTGTATGTAGGAAGCAGCGTTTCTACGTTAAATTCCATGGAAGCACTCTTTATCCCGTTTGTATTAAAGGCATGTGCCTTTACTTCACTGTAATGCGTTGTGATTATTGATTTCACATTTTTCTGATTCAGATAATCAATCACCGACATTGCAAAAGCTGCTCCTTCCATAGGATCGGTTCCGCTCCCGAGTTCATCTATAAGAACAAGTGATTTTCTATTAGCTGCTTCAAGTATTTCTTTTATATTCTTTATATGTGCAGAAAACGACGACAGATTCTGTTCTATACTCTGTTCATCACCTATATCTGCAAGAACACTGCCAAAAAATCCGATTTCCGTTTTTTCATCTGCCGGAATAGGAATTCCTGATAAAGCCATTATTGTAAGAAGTCCTGCTATCTTTTGCGTTACAGTCTTTCCTCCTGTATTAGGCCCGGTTATAAGCATTATATTGTCATTGTCCCCGAGTTCAAAGTTAATAGGAATCATCTTTTCCCTGTCTATAAGAGGATGTCTTGCCACTACCAGCTTCAGATATTCTTTATTGACTACCTTAGGCACTCTGCACTCATTTTCTATTGAATAAAGAACTTTGGCATTGATAAAATCCAGTCTTCCGAGAAGATCCTTTATTAATGCTATTTCGTCTTTTTTATTTCTTATCAGCTCTGTAATCCGGATAAGGACTTTTCTTATTTCTTCTCTTTCCTTTGCCTCGTATTCTCTGAGTTTATTATTTAATGAAACTGTATTCAGCGGTTCTATATATACAGTACTTCCTGTTGATGATCTGTCGTGCTCGATTCCTTTTACAAGAGATTTAAACTCTGTTTTCACAGGTATTACATAACGCTCATTCCTTTTAGTAACGATCTTTTCCTGTATTGCCTTATGCAAATCTCTGTTATTTATTATCTCATCAAATTTTTCTTTTATATTGACATTTATATTGCTTTTTTGTCTTCTGATATCTCTTAATCCCAGTGAAGCTGTATCCTTCATATTTCCTTCGTCATCCACCACTTCGGAAATAAAATCTTCCATATCTTTTAAGTCTTCTGTATCAGAAAAAACATTCCATACAAGACCGTACTTATCCTTTATATTCTTTGCACGGCTTTTGGAGATTCTGTAAACAGCAAGATTCTTTCTTAATTCCGCCAGATCTTCCACAGATAAATAAGAACCTATCAAATCTATCGTTCCAAGAAATTTTCCTATATCTGAAAGACCAGCCAGCTCCAGTCCGTCGTCATATTTATAAAAATCAATAAACTCAACCAGAAGGGCGAGCTCTTTATCCAGTTCCCCTTTATTTTTCATAATGTCCAAATCCAGAAACTTTTCCTTGGTAGCTTCCAGCTTTGCCAAATCTATTATTTTATTAATAACTTTATGAAATTCCAAAACTTCATAACTTCTATTTTCCATTTTTTCTCCTAATAACATTTCACATGTAAGATTTCCGATAAATTATATCATATTTTCTATACTTTTTCTATTTTAATTTATTATATTCCAAGATATAAAAAAACAAATATTTCTAATAAAAAATTCTCTGTGCAGCCTCAAAATTTTTATTAATATTGAATATTTCGTTATATATTCTCTATTTTTTTTCTTGTAATTTTAAAATATTAATGGTATAATGAACACCGATTGTATAAAAGGAGGTGAACGAAAATGAAAATATGTGAAGTTTTTGGAAAGAAAGTGGGACATGGTAATTTAGTCAGTCACTCACATCGTTCAACTAAAAGAATATGGAGACCAAATCTACAGATTATGACTTTAAGCGTAGATGGTAAAGACGTAAGAGTAAGAGTTTGTACAAAAGCAATGAAAACACTAAAAGGGAAAAATCCTGATCAAGTGAAGAAAATTCTAATGGAAAATAAAAATAACTTAAGTCCAAAGTTATCTAAAGTTTTGTTTTCTAATAATTAATAAAGAAGTAAGTTTCTATAGCTTACTTCTTTTTTATTTGAATCAGATGAATCCATCTGCCTGTTCTTCTTAGTATAATATTCCCTCCGGGTACCTTGATGTTTAAAAATTATTATTTTTCATAAAAAACTGTATCAGCTTTTTCCAGATGGAAAACAAAAAAACAGAAATTCAATTTCAAAAACTCCTGTTTTTTTATTTTTATAACCAGCCAAATGTAATAAGTCTTAAAAATTTACCAAAGCCGCTTAGTTCTTTTACCTCTTCATTTGAAATGATATTTACTTTTCCTGTCTCTTTTCCGCCTTTTTTGATGATCAGCTCGCCTATTACAGTTCCTTTCTGTACAGGTGCTTTTATATTCAAATCTCTTATTTCATATTCATAAGGATTATTTTTTAATTCATAGACATCTTCTGCAAGAGTCCCTTTTATTGCTTTCTTTTTACCATCTTTCAGCTTGAATTCGCCCATATCTGTTCCTGCTTTTTTCACTACAGTTAACTGTGCCTCTATAGCTTGAAATTCCTCTGTAAGAAGCTTTGTTCTGGCAGTATTTGTAACCTCTCCGAGTACTACAGCTACTATCTCTACATTTCCTTTTTTACTTGTCACTATTATGTTATATCCTGACAAGTTATGAAACCCGGTCTTTAGTCCCCAAATTCCAAACTTTTCAAGTAAATGATTTCTGCTTGGGTAAACTATCTGTTCTCCCAGACTATTTTCCAGTATAAGTTCTTTTTCACCTGCCCATTCTCTTATTCTTTTATCTTTCATAGCCGCCATAGTAAGAAGGTAAAGATCATCGGCAGTAGATGTATCAAGTGCTCTTCCTGTCATAGAAGCAGGAAGCCCTGCCGGAGTACTAAACTTGGTATTTTTCATTCCGAGCTCTTTTGCTTTTTCATTCATTAATTCCACAAATTTATCTATTGAACCGTTTCCTACATGTTTTGCCACAAGATAAGCCGCATTATTGGCAGAATATATATTTTCAGCTCTCAGCAGATCTCTTAACACAAAACATTCTCCCGCTTTTACATTCAGCCAGCTGCCGCCCACATTAGCCGTAGCCTGATCAAAACATACTTTATCATCCAAAGATTTATTTCCCTTGTCTATCTGATCAAGAGCAACAAGTATATTCATGACCTTAGCCAGCGATGCAGTGGGATGAACTACATCGGAACCGTTTGACTTGATTTTATATCCGTCAGCAGTCGCTATATATATTAATATTTCACCTTTATAAAAGGTAGGTCCTTCCTGTTCTTTATCAATTGCTTGTTTCACAGGTTTTTTAGGATCTATTCCGACAGATACGGATTTTACAGGAGTTTTTGGAGGCTCTACAGTTATTTCCGGAGTTCCGTTCCCCGGATTAACCTGTATTTCCCCGTTTTCTGTTTCATTTCCTCCCGAAGTTCCGTTTATTGTATTCGGCATACCGGTTTCGAGCTCTGTTCCCGCTGTATCTGTACCGGGTTTTCCTGTTTTTTCGTTTTGTACTTCTTTTACTGCTTTATTTATATTGTCTCTGACTTCCTGATTTCTATCTTTTTCAGTTTTTTCTTTTATTTTTACAGCTTCTGCCGGTGTATCTCCACTTCCTCTGCTGCCTGCCGGTTCTCCTTCGGCAAATAAAAATGTAACTAAGATTGCCAAAACGACAAAATATCTCTTCTTCATGACTTCTCCCTATTCTTTTTTAAATTTGTTTCATAATATTTACAATATTCCTTTATCTCACAAATCTCACATTTGGGCTTTCTGGCTGTACATTTATCTCTGCCGTGAAGAATCAAATAATGTGAGTACTCAAACCAATATTTTTTCGGAATAAATTTTATAAGTTCCTTTTCTATAATCTCGGGATTATCACTCTTAACAAATCCTATTTTGTTTGAAAGTCTCTTTACATGCGTATCTACAACAATTCCTTCACGGATATTCCAGATATCCCCTAATACCACATTGGCCGTTTTCCTTCCGACTCCTGCGAGTCCTCTCAGCTCTTCCATAGTATTCGGAACTTCACCGTTATATTTTTCCAAAAGCTGTCTGGAACACATTTGTATATTTTTAGCTTTATTTTTATAAAAACCTGTAGATCTTATGTATTTTTCTATTTCCTTCAGATCCATTTCAGCCAGATCTTTCGGTCCCTTTACTATTTTAAACAGTTCTTTTGTAACTATATTCACTCTTACATCTGTACATTGTGCCGACAAAATAACGGCAATCAATAATTGATAAGGTGTTTCATAATTCAAAGCAGTAACAGGTTCTCGAAATTTCTGCTCCAAAACAGGAAATACCTTATTAAAACGTTCTTTTTTTGTCATTTGTCATGCTCCTTGATTTTAATGTCAGCAAAAACAGGATAATTTTTTCAAAAA
>JAITVW010000240.1 GCA_031285605.1 Fusobacteriales bacterium
TAATGCCACTATTTAATTCCTCGGCTTTCTTCATGAATTGTCCTTATAATGCAGGTGATTTAATTGTGGTTGGATTTTGTCAGCATTCCTTAGAAGGTACAATTGATAAATCCGAACAAGCGGAACCATTATCAAAGGATCGCTATTCAATTGATGATGCAATAGTTTTAGGAAATATAACAACTCAATACATTGATCCTTATCCTGAAGACTTATCAATCATACATAAAAAAACAGGAAATTGCATAAGATTTACTCAAGATGGAATAATAGAAATATATGGAGATACAAAAATAACAGGAAATTTAGAAGTAAATGGGACAGGAAATTTTTCCGGGTTATTAGAATCAGGTGAAGATGTTAAAAGTAACGGCATTAGTCTTATTAATCATAAACACGGTAATGTACAATCCGGTGCAGGTGAAACGGGGGTGCCAAAATAATGAAAAGCAATGAAAATTGGTTATTAGATGAATCTGGTGATCCTGTTTTAAGTAAACATATTAAATTAACAATTCCACAGAAAACTATTACACAGCGATTGAAAAATAAAATATCTCTAAACTACGGAGAATGGTTTCTCCATAATCAAGAAGGAATTAACTGGTTTGGAAATGATGGAATACAAGGAAATATCGGAAGAAAATTATCAGAACTAATTTTAGATTCCCAAATTCAGGAATATATAAAAAATGATAAAGATATATCAGAAATACTTGAATACAAAACAAATTTTTTAGAGAATGGAAATTATGAAATAAATATTTCTATTTCTACTAAAGATGATGAAATTATTGAATTATAAAGGGAGGAGATAAAATGGGACTAATTACTCCTGTTGGATATAAAAAAGAAACTTTTTCTGAACATATATCTAATATTGAAAAAAAGTGGAAAGTACGACTTGAAGATGATCAATTCCAATTTGATTTTAATACACCTGAAGGAATACATAACGAAGCTCTTGCATATGAAATTACAAAATTAGATGAGCAAATATTGGAATTATCTAATATGTTTGATATTGACGGAGCCAAAGGTATTTTTTTAGATTATCTGCAAAAACTTTTGCCCGTAGAACCCAGATATACCGGAAAATATGCGAACGGGCTTGTTATTATTGAAACTGAAACTCCTTTGACAATACTCAAAGATACAGTGGTAAAAGCCGGGACTTTAGAATATAAAGTTATGGAAACGACTATTGTTGATAAAAATAACAAAGAAATATATGTCATGGCCTCTGATACCGGAACAGAATATAACATTCCGGAAAAAAGCATAACTAAAATTGACGGATTTCAGGTTTTGGATATATATAACCCGTATGCCTTCACAAATGGTGAAGGTTTGGAAAGTGATTCAGATTTCAGATACAGACTTAAAAATGCCAAAAATAAAAGTGCAACTGCCACATATGACGCAATTAAAACTGCTCTTTTAGATCTCGACGTAGTCAGTGATGTAATTATTCTGGATCCTAAAACTACTCCTGCTACTGCCAACGGAACCACAAAAATAATTGTAGACGGAACACCGGACAGAAAAATAGCAAAAGCAATTTTGGATACTCTAGCTGCAGGAATAAATACAATTGCTGATTCTGCTCTGGATTACCACACAGAAGAATTTCTTATCACTAAAAAAATAAAAACCGCTATTACTTACAATATTCTGAAATTCAAATCTCTGAAAATTAGAGTTGAAGTTCTTGACGTAAATGGTGAAAAAGACAGCAGATGGACAAAACCAATTCAGGATGAACTGATAAAATATTGTGATTCACTTGGTCTTGGAGAGTCTATGACATACAATGAACTACATTCTGAAGTTAACGGAATAGATGAAATCAGATATGCAAAAGTATATGTTTTAGATGATTTTGAAAATCCAAATGCAGATTATCAGCTATATGATCTTGAACATAAATTCGATATTATTGAAACCCAGAAATATAAATTTAGCAGAAGTGATATCGAGGTAGTTTATGTATAGAGATGACAAATTAAACGAAGTGCTGGAAAGATTTCCGCATATGTATAATATTGACATCGGAAGCAATAATGAATTTTTGATAAATTCTGTACTGGAAGAAATCAAAAATCTGAATCAGGCAGTTTATGAACTTGCTTCAATGCTGAATGTCAGCAAAGCCAACGGAATCTGGCTTGATCGTCTTGGTAATATATTTGGTGTCTACAGAGAAGCAGGAGAAAATGATGACATATACAGAATAAACATTCTGCAGTATTGGCTTATGGTTAGTAAAAATGCTACTTCCGAAGTTTTGATGAAATTTTTGTTCTATATAATTGATGAGGAAGACCTTTATGTTTATAAAAAACAAAACGGACTTATTCATATTATTATCAATAAAAATAAGGAAAAGGAATACAAACATCTTATCGAAAAAGTCTTACTAAATATAAAAGCTGACGGTGTTAATTTTAACTTTGAATTTAAACACAGAATATTCAGGGAACATTTTGTCTGCGGTGTTACTATATGCGGCTGCGATATGTTTAGAATTGAAAATGAAGAGATTTTCGTGGATAAACTTTTGGAAATTAAACATAATGAAACAAATCTTACAGAATCTGGATATGACTCAGGAATGGAGGGAATAGATGGCGTTTATTAAAAAAGTTCAGGACTGGAAAGGTGAAAACCTGAGAACTTATAAAATAACTAATGCTTCTGCTATAGAAGCTGATGCCAGTAAAATTGACTGGCTTGGTGAAAAGTATGCCGAACAGATCGGTACTACTCTTGATGAAACAATTATGAATAATATTCAAAAAAACGGATGCTTTGTTGTCAGCTCTGAGCATGATATTGTTAATGATACGGAATTTTATAATATCACAGGATTTGACGGTATCAAAGAATTTGGAATTTTTGAAAATTTAAATATAAAATTTAAAGTCGATGTGACTAATACAAAGGAAAGACCATTTATAAAGCTTAACGGAAATCTTTACGAGCTTGTCAGAAGAAACGGACAAGAGCTTGTTTATCTTACTAAAAATGAGCTTGTAAAAAATCATTCATACAATGCTGTTTACAGAGAAAATAAATTTGTTGTGGAAAGTGCTTCACTGCTTGCGCAAGAAGAGGCTTTGGGTCTTATAAACATTAAAACTATTAAAAATCTTGTGAAAACAGAGGTTCCTGATGCTGCAGAAACTACAAAGGGAATCAGCTCTTATTCTAATATTATTGATTATATTGACAGTAAATTCAGCAGATTTTTTACAAAAATTTTTCCTGTCGGCACTATTTACACTACTGTTAACAAAGACTTTGATCCAAATGTGACATTTGGCGGAACCTGGGAGCGGTATGCCAAAGGGAGAACTTTAGTTGGTGTTGATACTAATGATGTCAGCTTTAATGCCGGTGAAAAAACAGGCGGGACTCAGACTACTACTTTAGGTATAGGGAATATCCCGTCTCACAATCATAATGTGCAGGGAGCTACAGATGCTCAAGGAAATCACTATCATATTGTTAATGATCACGCACATTATATGCCTGCACATAATCACTTAGTTCCATTTGGACAAAAACCAGAATTCTGGACTCCCTGGGGAAATGATGGTTCACGTGACCATTGGGGGTTCAAAGATCAAGATAATGACAATGCTTTTACATATACAAGTCCATCTGAAGGCTGGACCTATGGATCATCACCAGCCACAGACTGGTCAGGTCAGCATTACCACTGGTTTAACGTAACTTCGGGAGCAACAGGAAGCGGACAATCTTTTTCAAACTTAAGCCCGTATATAACAGTGTATTTCTGGAAAAGAACTAAATAAAAGGCGGTGAATAATGAATAGAATAATCTTAGCTAAAAACAGGAAAGTAGAATTTCCAAAAAGAATAAAGCTCACAGAACCGGATACATTAAATAATTACATCTACAACCTTGAATTCGAACCGGGACTTATCACAGAACCAGGAACAAATATTGATGCCGATCTTGTTAATCTATTGCAAAAAAACTCATTTATAGATGTAAAGTGTAATATAGTATCTGAAACAGAAATAAATTCAAATCTTGAATCTGAACTTGACGGTATAGCTGAATTTACAATTTTTCAGGGAATGAAGATAATTCTTGTTTTAGAAACAGCCAGCAGCTTTAATAAACCCATACAGCTGAAATTTAAAGATGCAGAGGATGAAACAAATGAAATTCCTGTAAAAAACTATAATAACGGCTCACTTGAAAATGTCAGTAATCTTCCGGTGGGAATATATCAAATGATTTATATAAACGACTCTTTTATTCTTATCTCTGATACTTCCTCAGGCGGCAGTATAAGCGAGATTTTATATGATCAGGATGTAACCTTTCAGCCGCAGAATCAAATGGGTACGGCAGAGACAGGAATCTATATTCCTGATAAATATAATTTTGTTAATATCATTATCTATCAGGGAACTAACAAAAGAGGAAATATGTTCTCCAGAGAGCTTTTAGAAAATAATGAACAAAGATTTTTTAATCTGCTCCCATTTGATTATGATGATTTTACAGTCAGTGTAAATACCAAAGACAATTACTTAGTTTTACAGTCACACTACGGACTTACTGCTATTACTCATCTAAAAGTAGAAGGTATAAAGTAAATAGAAAAGATGAAAAATAATGAACAAACTAATTTCAGCCAAAAACAGGAAAGTGGAATTTCCAAAAAGAATAAAACTTACCGAACCGGATACATTGAATAATTATATATATGATCTTGAATTTGACTCTGGGCTCATCACAGAACCCGGAACAAATATAGATGTAGTCCTTATAAATCTTTTACAGAAAAATACAATATCCGACCTGAAATGTGAAAAGGCAGAAGCCACTGAAGTAAACTCAAATCTGAAAATAGAAATATATGGACTTAATGCAGATATTATGGTATCTTCAACCAGATTGCTTTTTACAGGCTTTAATATTGCAATTCCTAATATTCTGCAAGATCAGACAGCCTTTATTCCGGCTGTAGTTAAAAGAAATGATAACAGCCTGATTTTAAGCGGAGCAAGACATAAATAAAATAATAAAGGGGGATTTATGATTAATATAATAAATCTAGTAATAATTACACTTATCTTAACAGGAATTTTTCTCCTGTTTAAATATAAAAAACTTGAAACTCTGGCTGTTCTCGCAGCACTCAAA
Organism: Fusobacteriales bacterium; assembly: GCA_031285605.1. GTDB lineage: Bacteria > Fusobacteriota > Fusobacteriia > Fusobacteriales > Leptotrichiaceae > Sebaldella. The sequence goes on from JAITVW010000240.1 coordinate 5,189, forward strand.
GCAGAGAGCCTCAGTATGATTTCCGGTTCCAAGAAACTGGACTATGCTGTTGACTGGCTTTACAGTCAAAAATTATTTAAGGACTCTTTTTTATCATTAATTCCCAGAAACTTTACAAAATGGGTTGTTAATTTTATCTTTAACCGTAAAAAACTTCTTATCGAAAAAGAAAACCGAACCAAGAAAATCTGATGTCTAAAGGGGGAATAAGATGGAAATCACTAAATTAGCAGACTTCGGAATAATCGGAATTGTACTCAGTTATTTTATCTGGAAAGATATGAAGACTTTTGATACTTTTAAAGAATCAATGAGAGAGATTGTAAATGAATTAAAAGGATTAAATTCACGTATTGAAAAATTGGAGGATAATTATAAAGAATAGATTTTTCATAAGATTTGACCGGCATTTTCTATAAATTTGCCGGTTTTTTTATATTTACTTTTCACAAATCCTATATCTTTTTAAAGTTATAATATTAGTAGAAAAAGAAAAACTTTATAATTTTTTCTCTTTTACTTTTTATCCAGCAACAAATCCATACATATTTACCAGAGTTCTTTTACTACCTGTTGCTTAAATCTATCATTTATTCTACGATTATTGAATTATTTATTACTTGTTATATTGAATTTTTATGGTATAATGTAAATGTCAAATTAATTATTTGAACTGGGGGGATCAAATGATAGATAAGCAAATGGTTTCCGGTCATCGGGAACGGCTGAGAAAAAGGTATTTGAAATCGGGAATAAACGGATTACAGGATTATGAAATAATTGAATTGCTGCTTACATATACAGTTTTGAGAAAAGATTGTAAAAATATTGCAAAACAGCTTCTGCTTAAATATAAAAATATAAATAATTTTTTTGCTTTAGATAAAAATGAATTTATTTCAAATAAAAATATTTCAGAAAGAACATATGTACTGTTTAGGGTGATTGGAGATATTATTGAAAAAAAGTTATACAATGATATTTCAATTCAGAGAATAAAATTATCCAATAATAAAAAGCTTATACAATATTTAAAATATAATCTCGGTTCCAAAAAAATTGAGATTTTTAAAGTTCTTTTTCTAAACACACAAAATGAACTGATAAAAGATGAGAATCTTTTTTACGGAACACTTGATAAAAGTGCCGTACATCCCAGAGAATTTATCAAAAAAGTTTTGGATAATGATGCCAAGTCGGTTATACTCGTGCATAATCACCCATCAGGTGCTCTGAAACCTTCTGAATCCGACATTCTCATTACTTCAAAACTAAAGCATTTATTGGAAAAACTGGAGATTAAACTGTTAGATCACATAATAGTCAGTCCAAACGGCTATTTCAGTTTTTTAGAGGGAGGCATACTATGAAATTAATAAATGTGAAATTTAGAAAAACTAAAAAAGTTTATCTGTTTAAAATTGATGATAATAATGATTATAGAAAAGGGGATACTGTAATCGTAGAAACTGCAAGAGGTGACCAAATTGGTATTATTATTAACGATGATGATAATGCTATAGAAAGTGACGACGATGAATTAAAAGTAAGAGGAATAAAAAGAAAACTTTCCAGCGAAGAAATTGACAAACTGGAAATTCTTGATCAAAAGGCTGATAAAGCCTATTTTGTCTGTAAAAAAATTGTTAAAGAAATTCTTCCTGAAATGAATCTTGTCATTGGAGAGTATACTTTTGATGAAAGTAAGTTAATCTTTTATTTTACTGCTGAAGGAAGACTTGATTTCAGGGAACTTGTAAAAGCAGTAAATAAAGAATTCAAAAAAAGAGTTGAGTTTTATCAAATAAAACCAAGCGATGAAGGGAGAATCCTAAGTGCTTTCGGAAAATATGGAAAAGAGCTTTATTGGTAATCATAATAATGATATACGTGTCATAAATTTATATTTTGAGGCAGTGCAAAAAAGATACGACTTTGAAATAAATGATATTCTT
>JAITVW010000267.1 GCA_031285605.1 Fusobacteriales bacterium
CGCTGAATCATAAAAAAACACCTCACAATTATAGCTTTATACTTAATTATGAAGTGATTATATTGGTAATTGTCAAGTTTTTTTCCTTAAGTTGACGACATTGGTTTTGATACAGCCCCTTTTCTATTTATTTTATAAAATACGATAATCTGGTAAATAATGTAACTAGCTTTCTTTTTTCCGTTGGTTCACTTTCAACTGACACTTCTGTAAAATTTTTTATTTTTTTCATATAGAAACGGTCTCGAAGATCTTCAGTACAATCTAACATTACTATATCGCAACCAATAAGTTTATTTATTTCATGAATTTGATAAATAGCATGGTTAAATATTTCTTCTCCGCAAACGGATGTTTTATAAGAATCGTTTTTAGCGAGTTGTCCAATCAAGTAAGCCGGAATATAATTTATATTTCTTCTATTATCGTACTCTTTAAAGGCCTTATCTTTAGCAGATTTTGACATTGTAGAAACATCAAGAACCTTAAGAGCTAAAGCAAAAAAAGCTACTATTCTTAAATTACCATTATTATATTCAGATTCATCTAATAGTAAATAAGTTTTGGCTGTAGAATTATTATGCTTTTCAAAAGATTTATTTTTTAAAAAATATTCAATGTCTGGGTCGTTATCAGAACTTTTATAACAAGAAAATTTATTAATTTCTTCAAGAATTAATTCTTTAGTATTTTCATGTTCAAAAAAGTCAGATAGAGAAAATAAAAGAAGATTTGTCATTATTTACTCTTTTTTGTGAACTTTGTATGGTCTAGTTTAACAACTTTTGCTTTAAATCCTTTTAAACTCTCAGAAGTATTATCACTTCCCATAAAGTTTACAAAGTCCTTAGGATTTTTTTCTTTAATTTTGAATTCTTTTCTGAAACTTGATGTTGCCATAATAACACCTCCATTCTAATTTATTTTACTTTATATTATACACAACATACTTTGTAGATTAAGTATAACACTAATCTTTTATTTTGACAAGTGTTTTATACCTTGATAAAAGATAAATATTCTTATACTTAGAGTAAAATGTAAACTAAAAAGTTGATAGGAATTATAATTATATTGTCTTCCATGGGCGATAAATTTTTTTAACCACAAAATTTTCCTGTAGAAAATTTATTGCACTGTAACATATGGGGCAATGCAAGCAGATAAAAAACTCTTTTTATTCCGAGAATGATAAGAGAAGCCATTTCAAGTTATTGATAAAAAATTAATTTTATTAAATGTTGACTTTAAATAAAAAATGGATGTACTTTATTATAGAGAAAGATAAATTGAAAGTAGGAATTATAAATTTGAAAGTTGTAATCTGACCTGTATTTTATTAATTACATTAAAATACAGGTCTATTTATGTCTATGAAAAAAATAAAAATATTATATATTTACAAATACAAATTATATGGTAAAATGTATTATAGAGACAAAATCACCTTTTATTCTAAATATGAATTTTAATTTAGTTTTTAAATTAAATCTCGAAAATTGACCTATCAAATTTTAGTCATTATGATTAAAAAATAGGTCAATTTTATTTTGGTTTATTCATAAGCGTGATTATCGGACGTTAAAAATGGTTAGAATTAGGTTAAAATTTTTGGTCCGGTTTCCGGATAATTTTTTCTGCAGATATCCTGTTTTTTTAATGTATTTTTTAATTATAAAATCCTGATTTTGTTGTATATACTAATTTCAAATTTTCATTATTTTGTAATTACATTGTATTGACAATGCAATGGAAATATAGTATAATATACTTGTGATGAAAGGAGTGAATAATTATGAAAGCAAAAGAAACTAGTAAGGATACTCTGCAAATACGTATAGATAAAGAACTAAAAAGCAGAACACAGAAAACATTAAAATCAATGGGATTAGATTTTACAACTGCAATAACTATTTTTTTTAATAAGGTAAATAATGAACAAGCTATTCCGTTTACTGTAACTGCTGACGGATTTTACAGTGATTCTAATGAAAAAATACTAATGAAGTCAATCAAACAAGCCAAAGAGGGAAAAGTTATAGTTAAAACATTAGAAGAACTTGAGGAATTAGAAAATGAATAAGGTTTCTTTTGCAGAAGATGCATGGGAACAGTACTTATATTGGCAGACCCAAGACAAAAAAACTTTAAAGCGAATAAATAGTCTTTTAAAGGATATTCAGAGAGACCCGCAAAATGGTATTGGAAAGCCAGAAAAACTAAAAGATAATTTATCAGGATATTGGAGCAGAAGAATAGATGATAAAAAATAGGCTTGTTTATAAATTTGATAACGAAATGATAGAAATAATACAATGTAAAACACACTATGGTGACAAGTGATTGAATACAAAGGCAGCTGATAGTATCAACTGTCTTTTTAAATAGTAAGACCAGTTATAAAAAGTCAAGAAAAAACTAGAAATTTTTATCAAGAAAAGTATGAAGAAAAATGAGTATCACAAAATAGACAGTCATCCTGTCTAAAGATTAAATTAAAAAATAAAC
>JAITVW010000276.1 GCA_031285605.1 Fusobacteriales bacterium
TTAATTTTTAGGCAGGATGACTGTCCATTTTGTGATACTCTTTTTTCTTCATACTTTTCTTGATAAAAATTTCTAGTTTTTTCTTGACTTTTTATAACTGGTCTTACTATTAAAAAAAAGCCGCATCCTAAGATACGACCTTTACACTGCTATTTTGTCACTTTTTCTTTCTGCTGTTCTAAAATTCCTTTTATATTTACAGTTACTTCTACTTCTTCTTTGTTATCTATCCAAGACATAAGAGTTCTTAATTCTGCCCCTACTTTTTCCATGGCATGCTCTGCAGCTTCTTCTCTTTTCTGTTTTAGGAAAGGTGCTCCTGCTTTGTAGTCATCTACGAAAGTATCCGCAAATTTACCGGACTGAATATCTGTAAGAACTTCTTTCATTGCTTTCTTTGTATCATCTGTTATTATTTTCGGACCAATCAGATAATCTCCGAATTCTGCCGTATTAGAGATAGAGTGTCTCATTTTTCCGAATCCGCCTTCATATAATAAGTCTACAATCAGTTTCATTTCATGCAGACATTCAAAATATGCATTTATAGGATCATATCCTGCTTCCACAAGAACTTCAAATCCTGTTTTAATTAATTCAGTAACTCCTCCGCACAATACTGCCTGTTCACCAAATAAATCAGTTTCTGTTTCCTGTTTAAACGAAGTTTCAATAATTCCTGATCTTCCTCCGCCTACACCGGAAGCCCATGCTAAAGCTATATCTCTTGTATTTCCGCTTGGATCCTGATATACAGCTACAAGACAAGGTACTCCGCTTCCTTCTTTAAATGTTCTTCTTACTAAATGTCCCGGTCCTTTTGGTGCTACCATGAAAACATTTACAGTATCTTTAGGAACCAGTTTTTTATAATGAATATTAAATCCGTGTCCAAAACCTAAATAAGCTCCGTCTTTCAAATAAGGCGCCACTTCTTTTTCATAAGTGTCAGCCTGTGATTCATCCGGAGTAAGAATCATAACCACATCTGCATCTTTCACAGCAGCAGCAGTTTCCTTTACTACAAATCCGGCTTTTTCAGCATCAGCCCATGACTTAGACTCTTTTCTAAGTCCTATTGTCACATCCATTCCGCTGTCTTTAAGGTTTAAAGAGTGGGCATGTCCCTGTGATCCGTAACCTACTACTGTTATTTTCTTCCCCTTTAACAGGTCTAAATTACAATCTTCATCATAATAAACCGTTTTCCCTAGTATTTCTTTTGACATTACTTTTACCTCCATATATTTATTTACGGATATCCTGACTATGGACTATCCTGTATTTGCTAATTTTTTTCCGACAAAAGTTCTTTTATTCCCTCTGCCAGTATTTTTATGCCTTCCTCTATTTTATCCTCAGTACTGTTTGTATAATTCAGTCTGAAAGCATTTACTCCTTCTTTACCCGTATAAAACGGATCTCCCGGTACGAAGGCTACTTTTTTCTTTATTGCTATATTAAACAAATCCATCGAAGAATATTTTTCGGGAAGTGTTACCCATATAAACATTCCGCCTTCAGGCTTTGTAGTCTGTACTTCTTTCGGAAAATACTTTTCTATTGAATTAACCATACAGTCTCTTTGTTTTTTATAGAGATTAGTGATTTTTTCTATATGCACTTCTATATTATTTTCTTTCAGATATTCATAAACAACTCTCTGTGAAAAATAATTACTGTGCAAATCTGCTCCCTGCTTAGCAATTATTAGTTTTTCCATGATTTCATGACCGGCATGTATCCATCCCAGCCTCATTCCCGGAGAAACTATCTTGGAAAAAGAACCAAGCAGAATAACATTATCATTCATATATTTTTTCATTGACGGAACTCTGCTCCCCATAAATCTTAATTCCCCGTAAGGATCATCCTCTATGAGTATTGTATCAGAATCCTTCATAAAACCTGCTATCTGTTTTCTGTTCTCCTCAGAATATGTAATACCTGACGGATTTTGAAAATTCGGTACTGCATAAAATAATTTCGGATTATATTTTTCTATGCTTTCTTTCAATTTTTCAGTATCTACTCCGTCATGTGTCATGAGAACTGTCTTAAACTCAGGCTCAAACATCGAAAATGCCTGTATTGCCCCGAGATATCCCGGTTCCTCCATAAGCATGCAGTCACCTTTATTCAGGAATACTTTCCCTATAAGATCCAGTCCCTGCTGTGATCCGTTTGTTATAAGTATTTCATCGGGAGGTACCACTACCCCGGAATTTTTCAGGTATCTTTCTGATATATATTCCCTGAGCGGAAGATATCCTTCTGTAGTGCTGTACTGAAGAATATTTTCCCCGTCTTCTTCCAGTATCTTATCTGTTGCTTCCTGTATTTTTTGTATAGGAAATGAAATAGGATTCGGAAGACCTCCGGCAAACGATATTATCTCGGGATTTCCCACTACCTTCAGGATCTCTCTTATGAATGATTTTTGTGCATTGTTCATTCTGTCTGCGAATCTCAGATCCATTCTTTACGCCTTCTTTCTTATAATCTTTCTTTTATTAATTCTCCCATTTCCACAGTTCCTACTTTTTTAGTTCCTTCGCTATATATGTCTCCTGTTCTGTAACCTTCATTCAGAACTGCTTCCACGGCTTTCTCTATTGCATCTGCCTCTTCTGTTAAGTTAAACGAATATCTAAGCATCATTGCCGCTGACAGTATAGTTGCTATAGGATTGGCAATTCCTTTCCCGGCTATATCCGGAGCTGATCCATGTATAGGCTCGTATAATCCCACTTTTCCGTCTCCCAGACTTGCAGAAGGCAGCATTCCTATCGATCCGGTCAGCATACTTGCCTCATCGGAAAGTATATCCCCAAAAGTATTCTCTGTTACTATCGTATCGAACTGTCTTGGATTTATAACTAACTGCATCGCCGCATTATCAGCATACATATGGATCAGTTCCACATCCGGATAATCTTTTCCCATCTCTATTGCTACTTCTTTCCATAATTTTGAACTGTCTAATACATTTGCCTTTTCTACGCTTGTCAGTTTTTTTGATCTTAGTCTTGCTATTTCAAAACCTTTTTTGACTATTCTTTCTATTTCTCCTCTTGTGTAATACATAGTGTCGTATGCATAATCCTTTGTAAGCTCTTTCTTACCGAAATAAAGTCCTCCTGTAAGTTCTCTTATTACCATCATATCCAGACCGTCTCCGATTATTTCGGGCTTTAAAGGGCTTGCATCCTTTAATGCATTGTATAAAACAGCCGGTCTCAGGTTAGTATAAAGCTCAAGAGCTTTTCTTATCCCTAAAAGACCTTTTTCCGGTCTTACAGCCGGATCTATAATATCCCATTTAGGCCCTCCTACTGCACCTAAGAGCACGGCATCACTGTTTTTACATAATTCCACAGTTTCATCTGTCAGGGGTTTTCCAAATTTATCAATTGATTCCCCTCCCAGATATCCCTGTTCATAATTAAATTTATGTCCAAACTTTTCACCTATTTTATCCAAGACTTTTATCGCCTCATTTACTATCTCCGGACCAATTCCGTCACCTTTTAAAACAGCTATTTTAAAGTCCATTTCTTCTCCTTTCCTGATTATAATCAGATATTTTTATTATTTTTTGCATAATTAAATAAACCGCCGGCTTCGATGATATCTTTCACATCTCCCAGACTTCTAAGCTCAAAAGTCTGTCCTTTTGTAATATTGGCTATTGTTCCTTTTTTCACGTCTATTTCCACTTCATCATCAGTAACAAAGTTTTCTTTTATTGAAACAGCTGTTTCAAACGGAACTAAAAACCCGCCGTCAACAGAATTTCTATAAAAAATTCTTGCGTAGTCTTCCGCTACTACTGCTTTTATCCCAGCTTTTTCCAAAGCTAAAGGCGCATGTTCCCTTGACGATCCGCAGCCGAAATTTTTACCTGCCACCATAACAACATACTCGGAAGTATATTCACCATCTTTAATAAACGGCTTATCTCCCGCTATATCAGCAGGCAGTCCTGACATGGCATATTTCCCGTACAATTTTGCTTCCTCGGGATCATCTATTTTATATACCAGATGCATTGCCGGAATAATCTGGTCTGTATCAATATTGTCACCTAATACATATACTTTTCCTTTTATTACTTTCTCCATTTCTTCCTCCGTTCCATATTTTATTAATTTTATCCTTTTTTCTCTTCCCCGCTTATCATAAATCCGGGAAAAATATCCTTTCATTATGATAAGCCCGAAAAGATTTTATCAATTATTTACCTGGTGCATTTTCACTTTTACAAAGTTCTTTTCCGTTTAATACTTTTAGATAAAAATCATTCTTCCCGGTATCTTCAGCCTTACAGTCAGGATTTTCATCGTTGATTTTGTATCTTTACAGTATACTACTTTTTTCTATGTTCGTCATTAGAATTTCAATCATTATTTCCGACAGTTCATAATATATATTTTATTCTGTATAAAACCAGTCAGAATCCTTTAAAATACTTTATTAAATTGTTTTTACATTATCACCGGGAATCCAGCCGTAAGTCTCATTCTGTGCCCTGCAGTACAGCCAGCTATTTTTTATCAGCAGTACCTCAAGGATATCCCCGGATTCTGCATCCAGCTCTGTAGGGTTATAATCAGCCGCAAGTTTCCCGTTTTCAAAGTAATCTTCATGTATATAAGTACTGTACCCTTCTATTTCACAGTTATACCATGCAAAAAATTCATCACATTCATCTTTTACTAAAATAGTGCTTCCTGCTTTAAACAAAGGAAAACTACCTTCTGAAACATGTTTTTT
>JAITVW010000284.1 GCA_031285605.1 Fusobacteriales bacterium
GAAAAGAACGGAGAATTAAAATCGATTTTGATTATTAATTCCGAGAGCGACATTAATTATGAATTTCTGAAAGAGAGAAGTACTTCGGTTTCTGAATCCGCAGTAAAGACACCGGAAAAATAAAAATTATCGTATAATAAAAGGAGTTTTATAAATATTTTACTTTATGAACAACTCCTTTTTTTGTTATTAAATACAGGACACAGATTTAAAGAAATTTCACGAAACAAACACCTGAAATAATTTAATTTTATCTTGAAAATATAGGTCATTGGTGTTATCATAACTGTATGGCGGCGTATTTTGCTGCTTTTGTAACAAAAAGTAAACATGCTGTCATATTCAAAAAATAATACAGGAGTAAAAATATGGAGACTGGAAACAGGGTAAGATATACTGGTGAGGATAATGAAGTGACAATGCTGAAAAAGAATGACACAGGGACAATACTTTTATCACACGGTGACGGATATTTTGAGGTGGAATTCCTTGATGAAGAAGGAATAGTGAAAGTATTGGAAACATTAAGCGAAGAATTTTTGGAAAAAATTTAGAATTAAAGTAATAATTATTTGAGAGGTGTAAATTGCATAGAGAATTTGCAAATATTTATGACGTTTTTATGGAGAGCGTTGATTATGAAAACTGGTATATGTATCTTAGAAAATATATAAAAAAACCGGGAACAGTTCTTGATCTGGGCTGTGGAACAGGAGAATTTCTGGTAAAATTTTTGAAAGATGGTTTTACCTGTATAGGAGTGGATATCTCTGAGGTCATGCTGGAAATAGCCGGGGATAAAACGAAAGAATCACTGGATATTGAACTGTATCAGGGAGATATCAGAAAATTCAGGACTGAGAAACCGGCAGAGTATATTGTCTGTAATTTTGATACGGTAAATTATTTTGATAAATTCAGCGATCTTGAGGATTTTCTGGCTTGTTCGTATGAAAATCTGAAAGAAGACGGAATTTTGATATTTGATGTGGTAACGGAAGAAATATTTGATGAAATGTTTGAAAACGGAATATTTCTTGATGAAAAAGAAAATTACCTTACTATATGGCGTTATGATAAAGAAGGGGAAAACTATATTATAAACATAAAACTATTTATCAGGGAAAAAGAGAATCTGTTCAGAAATTATGAAGAAGTACATGTAAAAACTATATTTGATCTTGAGGAAATTGCAAATAAAGCTCTTGAAACCGGATTTGACATAGTGGATATAAGAAATGACGAGGAATTCGGAGAAAATAGATTTTTCTTTATATTAAAAAAATAATTTGATTATGGGGAATTTAAAAATGAAAGATAATGAAAAAGCAAAAAAACGTAGAGAAAGACAGAGAACATTGAAATATATGTCTGTGGGAATGAATATGGTTTATACATTGTGTACTCCCATGGTACTAATGGGCTGTCTGTACTATTTTGTAATAGAAAAAAAGTTTGGACGCCGGCCGGTGGTATTTATAATTATGATAGGTCTCGGATTAATATCGGGGTACTATAGTTTTTATAAACTTGTTAAAGAAATTGGAAAATAACCCCTTGACTTGTTGGTCAATAGGGTATATACTAATGTACATCGACAGCAAAATAAATAGTTTTTATTTTCCAAAGCTCAAAACAAAAGTAGAAGTACAGGCTTGTAGAACTCAAATTTTATAAGCATCCGGCGGAAAATAAAACCTTGAATTTGGAGTTAATTAATGTTAGAATATTTTAGTAAAGATATAATAAAAATGCTGAAAATAGCAATAGTTACTACAGTAATAGTTTTGCTTGCAGGAGTGGTTCTGCAGATAAAGGCACTGTATTTCGCCTGTTTTCTAGGCTGTCTGGTGTCAGTTTTCAATATAATATCTTTATACAGAGACTGTCAGAGAATAATGTATTTCCCTGACAAAATTAAAACAAAAGTATACTCCCAGTTTTTTAGAAGGTTTGTTATTTACGGGATAGTGTTATTCATAGTAGGTTATGTAACACAGAAGTATAAATTCGGGAAACTGGAGCTGAATATGCTGTTTTGCGGGTTAGGACTGCTGAACTTTAAAATATCATTGTATTTGAGTGTGATGTTTAAAAGTAAGAAAATAGGAGACGATACGGTATGAAAAAAATGATGAGAGTAGCAGGACTTTTATTAGCAGCTATGCTGGTGATAAATCTTATACTATGGGGTTTACAGTATATACTGCCGATAAGGTATGTAACACCTCCGCTCATAGAGGGGCCTAAAGTATTCTGGTCACTGACAATCGGCGGACTGGTATTTAACATAAACCAAACGATAGTAACAACATGGATTGTAATGGCGATTCTGATTGCTGTACTGGCAATAGGAACAAGGAATTTAAGCGTGGAAAATCCTACCGCATTTCAGGTAGTTTTGGAAATGTTATATTCATTTATTGAAAATATGTTTCTTGCTAACTTCGGTAAATATAAGAAGACATTTGTGTCATTTATCACAGCGATGTTTTCATTTATATTTTTGTGTAATCTGATTTCGTTTTTTCTTCCATTTATACCGCTTGTTGAAAAGCTTCCTGACGGAGGATACAGTGTATCTCCGTTTTTAAGAAGCCCGACTGCTGATATGAATACAACAGTGGGATTGGCGTTACTGGTAGTAGTAATATTCCTGTCATGTGCAATAAAGACAGACGGAATAACAGGATATTTGAAAGGACTTGCATCACCGACACCGGTGCTTCTGATAATTAATATTATCGGAGAGATTGCAAAACCGATTAATACATCTATGCGGCTTTTTGGCAACATGTTTGCCGGAATAATAATAATGGGACTGCTTTACGGATTAACAATAAACGTGGCCGGTCACTTGTTTGCATTTGCCCCGGGCTGGGTGGCGTTTTTACATCTTTACTTTGATCTTTTCACGGGAACAATACAGAGTTTTGTATTCGTGGTACTGTCTTCGGTTTATATATCCGAAACACTGAGTGATAAGGATGATGAAGATGAAGTTCCGCTTGCGGCAGGAGCACGTTAATTTTAAACAGTTACAGATTTTAAGTTACAGGACATTCACAGGGTTGCTTGGAATTATAAGATCTTTTACAGAAAAAATTCTGGTTTATAGTTATTCAAATAAATATAAAAAACAAATATGAAAATGAAAATATTACAGGAGGTAATTAAAATGGCAGATTTAATGCAGGCAGCAGCTTTATTAGGTGCAGGAGTAGCAATGATAGGTGGAATAGGAGCTGGAGTGGGGCAAGGATTTGCAACAGGGAAGGCAGTTGAGGCAGTATCAAGACAGCCGGAAGCTAAACAGGATATATTACAGGTTTTATTTATAGGGTGTGCGATCGCCGAATCAACAGGGATTTATTCATTAGTTATAGCGTTCCTTTTAATATTCATGAAAGGATAAAAAAATTCAGAAAGTTCGAGGTGACTATATATGGAAAACGGATCAAATTTAATCACATTAGATCTTTCGATGCTTCTTCAAATTATAAACTTTCTGATCTTAGTTTATGTATTCTGGAGGTTATTTGGGAAAAAAATAGGACCAATTTTGGATGAGAGAAAGAAAAT
>JAITVW010000294.1 GCA_031285605.1 Fusobacteriales bacterium
GTTTATTTTTATTTCCTTTAATTCCGGAATTCTTGTAATTCCAATTAAATCTCTTCCAACATATCCGTTTTTTCTCTCTCTTGATTTAATAAGAACATCAGTTCCACCGGCTATTATCTGTGCATTTTCATTATCTGCAAGCAGTCCTACAGCTTCCTGTACAGTTTTTACCTCAGTATATGTTTTTATATCATACATTCCTTTTACCCTCCTAAACTATTCCGTTATTTTTTAATATTTCTGTTAATTTCTGAGGCTTTATAGGGAGTTCGTCAACCTCTATACCTATTGCATCCAAAACGGCATTTCTGATTGCTGCAGCAGGACTGCATATAGGCGGTTCTCCAAGGGCTTTATTTCCATACGGTCCCATAGGATCGTCTTCTTCCACAAATAATGTTTCCATATCCGGAAGATCCATAGAAGTAGGCATCTTATAATCAAGCAGGTTATTATTCAGCGGTGCACCTGTTTTTTCATCATATCTCAATTCTTCAGCCAGAGCATAAGCAACAGCCATTCCCATACCGCCTTCTACCTGACCGCTTGCCAGCAGAGGATTTAGTATATGACCGGAATCATGAACATTTAATATATTCAAAATTTTTACTTTTCCAGTTTTTGTATCTACCTCTACATCTGCAAAAGTAGCTCCCATCGCATTAGAGTTGCTGTGAAAATTATTTGAAACCTCTGCTGTTATACATTCTCCGTCAGCCAGATCATAATAAGATTTCAATGCAAGATCCCCGACACTTTGGATTACTTCCCCGCTGTGCTTGTACACTATATTTCCGTTTACTATATCTGTATGCAGCTGATCTATATCGTCAAATTTCTTAACAGCATCAAGTATTTTTTCTTTAAGTTCTATAGCAGCTTTTCTTACTGCCATTCCTGATACATAGCTCTGTCTTGAAGCATAAGCTCCTGTATCAAAAGGTGAATAATCTGTGTCTGTATTCATATCTGTATAAATATGATCATAAGGTATTCCTGTAGTTTCAGCTACCATTTGCTTAAATACAGTATCAGATCCCTGTCCTATTTCTGTAGCTCCTACCATTAATTTGACCGTTCCGTCCTGATTCAGCGTAAGACGGCATCCGCCTATCTCAAGGCTTTTTGGGTATACTCCTGTGGCATAGGCAAATACAGCCATGCCCACTCCTCTTCTAAAGTCCCCTGTTTTTTGACTGTCAGCCTGTTTTTTCCTTTCATCCCAGCCAAAATTTTTCACTCCTTCTTCTACACATTCTTTTAATTTATTAGAAAAGAAAAGAACATGGCTCACGGGATTTTCCGTATTCGGCCCTACCAAGTTTTTAATTCTTAATTCCACAGGATCAATTCCCAGCTCTTTAGCTGCTTTTTCTATTATAGATTCCATTGCAAATATAACCTGAGGAACACCGTATCCACGCATTGCTCCTGCAGAAGCTGTATTTGTATACACAGTTTTTGAATTATATTCCATATTCGGCATTTTATATAATGACTGTAATATTCCTGCTCCTTTTCCGGCTATCGAATGACCGTGTGATGCATATGCACCGTTATTTGACACTGCGTCCATTTCCAGAGCAGTTATCGTACCATCCTTTTTTACTCCCAGTTTTACTTTATATGATATAGCATGTCTTACTCTTGTCCATGCTATGCTTTCCTCTCTCTGAAGTTCCACCATAACAGGTTCTCCGCCGACTGCCATACTCATAGCTACTGCAAGCGGTTCTATAGTAACATCCTGCTTATTTCCGAAGCCTCCTCCTATAAATGGTTTCACTACCCTGAATTTTCCCCAAGGCATTCCAAATGCTTCACCTAAAATACGACGGCAAATATGCGGTATTTGTGTAGACGATACACATACCCATCTTTGATCCGAACCTTTGTAAGCATAAGCAATCTGGTTTTCCATATGACAGTGCTGTACTATTTGCGTTTTGTACTCGCCTTCTATTATATGATCAGCTTCTTCAAGTCCTTTTTTTAAGTCTCCCACCACTGCCTTTGTAGAAGCTATTAAATTTTTTGAACCATCATGAATTTCCACTGCACCTTCAGCAAGTGCTTCCTCCGGCGAAAGATAAAATGGGAATTCTTCATACTCTACTTTTATTTTTTCCAGTGCTTTTTCTGCTGCCAGTTCATTTTCTGCTATTACTGCCGCTATTTCGTCTCCATACAGTCTGACCCTTTTCGTAAGAATATTTCTGTCTGCAGTATCTGCCAGCTTGGGATCCAGAGTATACGGGTGACCTGCTGTGGGAAATTTCAGATCCGGCAGATCATCGGGAGTCAGAACCTTTATTACTCCCTCTACTTTCAATGCTTCACTAACATCTAATTTTTTTACTAATCCATGGGCTATAGTTGCTCTCAGAATTTTTCCGTATAATACATTTTTTTTGGGCAAATCTGCTGTATAGTCTGCTTTTCCCTGTACTTTTGCTATTGCATCCCATCTTTCCACACTTTGTCCTATAATTTTATAGCTCATAAATTCCTCCTCTCGAATAATTTCAATACATACAGTATTTTAATAAAAAACTTATTTTATAGCATTATTCACCCTTAATTTTATACTTATTTTTTCATAATGCCGAGACATTTGTCCTTAGAATTTTTACATACTACATTATACCTCATAAATAAGTTTTTTTTTAC
>JAITVW010000100.1 GCA_031285605.1 Fusobacteriales bacterium
AAAAAGAAGACAGATGTAACGCTGGCAAACGGGATAGTGCATTATTTTCAGGAAAAATACGGAAAAGAGATGGTTCCGAGATTTTACAACAGACTTGATATGGATACTTCCGGACTGATAATAATAGCGAAAAACAGTTTTGCACAGGCATTTTTACAAAATTTCGGCGATGTAAAAAAATATTACATGGCTTTGGTACACGGAATAGTAAAAGAAGAAATTATAAATATCGAAAAGCCTGTAGCAAGAGTGAGGGATAACTTAAGAAGACAGATCCTCGATGAAGGACAGTATGCAAAAACAGCGGTAAAAACTATAAAAAGAAATGAAGAAAAAAATGTAACTTTAGTAGAGTGTGAACTTTTTACAGGAAGAACCCATCAGATAAGAGTACATTTGTCTAATGAAGGTTATCCGATACTGGGGGATAAACTTTACGGGAATATGAACGATACTGTAAAAAGACAGATGCTTCATTCTTATAAGGTGAGTTTTATACACCCCGGGACAAAAGAAAGAAAAGAGCTGGAAATAGTAATGTATGATGATATGAAAGAGTTTATGTAAAAATATTTTTAGTATGAGTGTAAAATAAAGCTTCGTAAGAAGAATTTTGGTAAAGGAATAGTTGGAATAACAGGAGGAATGATAATGAGAGTGATAGCAATTAACGGGAGTCCGCATAAAAACGGAAACACTTATGAAAGTCTGGCTGTAGTAACAGGAGAGCTGGAAAAGCAGGGAATCGGGACAGAAATTGTGCATATAGGCAGTAAAGTAATAAGAGGCTGTACAGGGTGCGGCTATTGTCAGAAAAATGAGGAAAATAACTGTGTTTTTAATGATGATGCTGTTAATGAAACAGCATTGAAAATGGCTGGGGCAGATGGTATAATTCTGGGTTCTCCGGTTTATTATTCAGGAATTGCCGGAACAATGAAGTCTTTTCTGGACAGGGTTTTTTACTCGAAATCAAAATATTTCAGATATAAAGTGTGTACGGCAGTTGCTGCAGTAAGACGTTCAGGAGGTGTGGATACCTTTCATCAGCTGAATAATTATTTTAATCTTGGAGAAATGGTAATAGTTCCTTCACATTACTGGAGTGTCATACATGGAAGAAGACCCGGGGAGGTTCTTCAGGATGAGGAAGGAATTCAGACTTTGCGTGAAGCAGGAAAAAGCATGGCGTGGCTTATGAAAAGTCTGGATCATGCAAAAAATGCAGTAGAGAAACCTGAAAAAGAAGAGAGAAAATGGACACATTTTATAAGATAAGAAGTTAATTTTTAACACTATGGAGATAAAAAACGGAGATTCTTTATACCCGATTCTCTTATTTTTCAATGGTTTTAAAAGAAAAACAGAAAAAGGAAGAGTTTAAAAAGAACTTGAAAAAAATTCATGAATGTGTTATGATATTGTGTATTGTAAAAAGGGCATTCCGCTTTTATAAACAGTTATAAAATGAATGTCACGTAAAGAAGGGAGGAAATTTCTTGAAAGAGAAATTAATCGAGCTTGTAGAAAAAGACCAGTTGAAAACAGACATACCTAATTTTAAGGCAGGAGATACTATTGCAGTTCATTATAAGGTAACAGAGGGAAACAAAGAAAGAATACAGGTCTTTGAAGGTGTAGTTATAAGAGTATCTGGTGGAGGTATTTCTAAGAATTTTACTGTAAGAAAAGTTTCATCAGGAGTGGGCGTAGAAAGAATTATGCCTATTAATTCTCCACTGATTGAAAAAATAGAAGTTAAGAGAATCGGTAAAGTAAGAAGATCCAGACTATATTATTTAAGAGAATTATCAGGAAAAGCTGCTAGAATTAAAGAAATCAGAAAGTAGCTCAAGGCTAGCAAGTCGGCTAGCTTTTTTTTATAAATCACATGAAGGCGGTCATATATGAATTTAGTATTATGGGGTGTATTCTATGTCATTCTGACAGGGATATTACTTTACTTTTTTATAAAGGAAAAAGCTATAGTTGAGTGGTTAAAAGAAAAAGAAAAAAATATTGCGGACAGACTGGTATCAAAAGGTGATCCCGGCAAAATGAAAAAGACTGCCGATATAATAACAGCAGTACATATCATTATTCTGGCACTTTTATTTTGGAAAATAATGGATTCCGGTCAGGATCTGGATTTTTCATTTAAAAGAAATATAATTATGGTTGTTTTTGCACTGAATGCCGGTGTGCTGATTCTGAGAAAGAAGCAGGAATGGGCTTTTGTAGTGAATGCTCTTCTTCTTGTACTGGGAAGACTTATGATGGACATGCAGGGGATATATCTCTATTCGTATCTGGCACTGGGGTGTGTCTTATTTTTTGTGGAAATATACCTTTATCAAAGTCAGATATTTGAAGCGGTGCACTTAATAGAGACTAGTATTACTGCTGTGGTTATCGTACTTCTTATACAGAATTTTTATCTGGGGAATTTTATGATTCCTACAGGCTCAATGAGACCGACAATAATCGAAAATGACAGATTTTTTGCCAATATGATATCATATAAATTTCAAGATCCTAAACGCGGGGATATTATTGCATTTAAAGAGCCTAAGGACAACAAGCTTCTTTATACCAAAAGACTTGTGGGACTTCCGGGAGAGACATTAAGTATAGATGATAACGGAGAGCTTGTTATTAATAATAATGTAATAGAAATGAAAGCTCACTTAATAGGACAGGGAAAGAAAGATCTTACAGTAACTAACGAGGGTCTTGTAGTTATTCTGCAGAATGGTTACGACAAACGTACCGGGACAGTGTATGACGAAGTAATAAATTTTAAGACAAATCTTGAGGGAAAAGAAGGAATACCTGTACAGACAGATAAAAAGGGAATTCTTTTTTCCGACGGTGAGATGCTGGATACAAGAGTATTTTACAGAAAAGAAGGTTTTCTTGGTTTTGCAGGTAAGATATATATACCTAAAAAAGACGATGTAATAACACTGGGTAAAATATATAAAATGATAATAGAACAGGAAATATCTACACAAAGCTATGTAATAAACTATGTGGAAGTACCTTTGGAAGAAATAACGGAACAAGTAAAAGCAGGTAAAAAATTTACAGATATATTCTATAATACCGATAATTTCAGAACAACCGGCGAGACATATATTTATACCCTTAATGTAAAGGGAAAAGACGATACGGTTATGAATATACTGGATTTTAGATATAATAAAGATACTATGAATTTACTCCTTGCAGGTCAGGAGATTACGCTTACACATGATTATTACTTCGCAATGGGTGATAACAGCAGTGACAGTGATGACTCGAGATATTGGGGTTATGTACAGGACAGCAGAATAAAAGGGAAACTTTTATTTAGATTCCTTCCTGTAACCAAGTTCGGGATCGTAAAATAAATGGAGGTTTTAATTTCCGAAAAAATAAAAGATTATGATAATATAATAAAAATTCATAATCTTTATTTTGATAATAAATGGCAGCCAAATGATATTGAGAATATGAACAGGACAGAAAATTACGGTTTTATAGTTATTAAGAAAGATAATGAAATAGCGGCTTATTTAATTTCATACGACACTTTGGACAGCATTGATCTGTTTGAGATAGCTGTAGACAGCGGTTATCAAGGACAGGGAATGGGAACAGTACTTCTGAAAACATTATCTGACAAAAACCGTAACAGGGACATATTTCTGGAAGTAAGTGAAGATAATGAAAAAGCACTTTTATTATACAAAAAAAATAATTTTAAGAAAATTTCTTTAAGAAAAAATTACTATAAAGACAATAAAAGTGCTATAATAATGGTGAGGAAATATGATAATTGAATTTTTAGAAAGTAAAAGGGTAATTAAAAGCTGGGAAATAGCGGATTATCTTGAAAAAAACGAAGTATATCTGACACATTCCATGCTGAAAAAATTTACAGAATTAGCATATGAACTTGAAAACAGTACTGATAAAAATTTTTATGAGAAACTGTCAGAAATAAAACTGGATATGAAAAAGTCTAAAAAAGACAGAGGAACAGAGCTCATAGAAAAAATAGAAAGAATGAAAATGCCGGTATATTCTGATACTTTAAGAGAATTTGAAAAAAGAATACGGAAAATAAAAAACAGTCAAATAAGTGTCAAATATCCCAGAGAACTTGAAGGAGGAGAAAGTCTGCTGGAAATAAAGCTGAAAGATTACAGGGATGTGAAAGAATCACTGGACAGCTTAAATAAAAACAGAGAGATTATTGAAGAAATAATGAGAATTTTTGAAAACGGTATTTGGGAGGAGTAAGTATGAGAGGATATTTTAGTATGATTCTTCACGCTCATTTGCCTTATGTTAGGCATCCGGAATATGAAGAATTTTTAGAAGAAGACTGGCTGTATGAAGCAATAAGTGAAACTTATATTCCTTTATTAAATATGTTTGAAAACCTTACAAGGGATAAAATTCCCTGGAGTATCACAATGACTATGTCAGGCACTCTTTCAAACATGTTAAATGACGAGCTCCTAAGATCAAGATATGAAGTAAGTCTTAATAAGTCGCTGGAATTATGCAGGCTTGAAGTAGAAAGGCTGAAAGATCAAGAGGAACTCCTGAATGTAGCTAAATTCAACTTAAGCTTTTTTGAAAGTGCAAAAGAAACATTTCTGAGATATAACGGAGATTTGATAAAAGCATTTAAAAGGTTTCAGGATAATGGAAATCTGGAGATTATACCTGTAGCTGCCACTCACGGCTTTCTTCCATTTATGAGAGACTTTCCCGAAGCAGTAAATGCGCAGATATTAATGGCAAAAGAGGACTATAAAAATAATTACGGAAGAGACCCAAAAGGAATATGGCTTTCTGAGTGCGCTTATTATCCCGGACAGGATAATTATCTTGAAAAAAATAATTTGAAATATTTTATAGTAGATGCTCACGGTATTATGTTCAGTTCTCCGAAACCTTTGTATGGAGTATATGCCCCTGTTTATACACCTAATGGTGTGGCTGCTTTTGCACGGGATCTGGAGTCTTCGGAACAGGTATGGAGTTCGGAAATAGGTTATCCCGGTGACGGAATTTACAGGGAATTTCATAAGGATGCAGGATATGAGCTGGATTATGACTATGTAAAGCCATTTTTGCACAGTGACGGAGTAAGAAGAAATATAGGCATAAAATATTACGCTATTACTGACAAAAACAGCGGGGAGAAAAGAGTGTATAATCCTAATGCTGCATATGACAGAGCTAAGGAGCATGCACATGACTTTGTAAACAACAGGTCAAAGCAGATAAGACACCTAAAATCTCTTATGAGAATGAGAGAACCTAT
>JAITVW010000080.1 GCA_031285605.1 Fusobacteriales bacterium
TTAAGGCTACAAGGAGAACAAAGTTACCACTCTACCATCAAAATAATTATTACATAAAGTAACAAAAATTTTAAGTAGTTAATTTAGCTAGATTAACTACAAACATATTATACAAGGAGAACGGTAATGGTAACAGCTCAAAGCTACGAAAAATTGTCTGAAAGTAAAGGGAAAATAATATTTATAGATGTAAGAACACCAAAAGAATATGAAGAGGCACATATACCCGGTGCGGTAAATATTCCGGTATTCAACAACAATGAACGTGAAATAATAGGAATAATATATAAACAGGAAGGGAAACGGAGTGCTATAAAGGAAGCATTGAAAATAGTCGGACCGAAAGTACTTGAACTGTATATGCAGTTTGAAGAATGTCATAAAGGAAAGAACAGAATGGTAGTTTACTGTGCAAGAGGGGGAATGAGATCTTCTACAGTAACTGCTCTTATGAAGGAGCTTTCACTGCCGCTGGTAAAACTGGAAGGCGGCTATAAGGGCTACAGACAGTATATAAATGAAAATCTGCCTTTGCTTGTGAAAAAATTTCAGTTTGTAACATTATACGGTAAAACAGGAACAGGAAAAACAGATATTTTGAAAAGATTGAAAAATGACGGATATGATATATTAGATCTTGAGGCATGTGCTAATAACAGAGGTTCTCTTTTGGGGGATATTGGTCTGGGCGGCAAATACAGTCAGAAATACTTTGAATCACTGGTTTTTGAAAGCCTTATGAATGCTAAAGACAGTATTCTGATAACTGAAGGTGAGAGCAGAAGAATAGGCAATATAGTCATGCCGCCTTATTTATATGAAGCACTGATAAATTCCAGAAAGCTGTATATAGAAACCGGTCTTGAGAGAAGAACAGAGATAATAAGAAAAGAATATCTCAAGGACGGGGTGGAGCAGGAAGAGATAATAAAATCCATAGAACGTCTGAGAAAATATATAAATGAAAAACAGGTTCAGGAGTTCATAAACGGTGTCAAAAATGAAGATTACGATAATGTCATAAAGGATCTGATGATAAAGTATTATGACAAGGTATACAGCAGTAAAGGCAAGAATTATGAGAGAGTTTTTAATAATGATGATGAAGACAGGTGCGTAAAAGAGTTAACAGAATATATTTTTTCGGGAAAATAATTGATTATTATAAAAGATTATGATATTTTCTAAAAAAATTTCGTAACTGTTTAAGAAAGAAAGACACTGTAATTAATTGCTTAATGAAACATCTAATTAAAAAATCTGCTGGTTAAAGGACTTTAAAATCGGAAAATTAAAATAGGTTCTCTGTCAATAAGTGTGGTCAAAAAGACAATCAACATTAGATAAAAACTTCAATTGTATTAGTTTTTTGAGTATATTTGAGAAAACAAAAATTATCGGAGATGTGGGATTATCTGGAGGAAAAATACAGGTTGAAGAGGTATATAAACAGAAAAGAGAGCAGAAAGCTCGTTAAAAAGGCATAAATCTAAGAAAATAAGAGTCTTTAGATAAAATTTATATAAGGATAATGTAATAAAACAGACTAAATTATCTTGACAACAGCATATAATTAAGTGTATAATATTTTAAACAATTGTTTGAACCAGAACTGAAAAATATTTGGAGTAAGAGAAAAAAGAAAAGTAACAGGTAAAGAAATATAAGGTAACAGATTAGAGAAGCTAATTACAATTACTAAATATCTCATTTATTGGTTGCTTTTTTAATTGACGGGAGGAATAATATGAAAGAAAGAAAACTAAGAAAAGTACTGGAGGTTTGGCTGTTAATAAATGTATTGGCAGGAATAGGATATGCAGATATAAAAGTGGATAAAGGTGTACCACAGAATACAAGTGTGTACAAGGCACAAAATGGGGCAAATATAATTAACATAAACACCCCAAACTCAAAGGGCATAAGCGTTAACGACTATTCAGAGTTCAGAACAAAAGACCCGACAGTATTTAATAACTTCGGCTCAGGTGTGGGAAGAAGCTATCTTGCAGGAATGATGGCAGCAAATCCTAATCTGACAAAAGAGCAGGCGGCAAGAGTGATATTAAACAGAGTGGGAGGCAACAACAGAGCAGAGATAGAAAACTGGTTAGAAGTGATGTCCCATAATAAAACGGATACCATAATATCATCGACGAACGGATTTTATATAAATAATACGGGATTTATAAATTTTAACAAAGTAGTGTTTACCACCTCGAAAGTATACTTAGACGGAAACGGAGAAATACAGCCTTTTAATATAAGGGGCGGAAGAATAGAGGTAGGTCGTGAAGGAATAAATGCAGAAGGACTGCAGTATTTAGCCTTATTGTCAAAACAAATAAGCATAGACGGAATAATAAGTGCCAAAGACGGAGATTTGGATATAATAGCAGGAGATTTTGACTATAATCCAAGAACAAGGGAATATGTAAACAAGGCATCATATAATGGAGAGATGTTAATATCAGCGTCGGCATACGGTTCAATGTATGGTAATCAGATAAAGATAGTGGCAAACGGGGGTGATTTGGGAGTCAAATCAGATATGATCGGATATAAAGTATTGGCTATTAATGCTGATGGTACAGTAAGAACAAATCAAGTGCAGGGAAATTCAGAAGTAAATATAAAAGCAAAGGAATATATTCAGGAAGGTTCGACATATACGGACGGAAACTTAAATATATCGGCAGAGAAAATAACACTGACTGGAGCAGGAATGCAGGGAGCAGATATAAATATAACAGGCAGACTTGATAACCGGAGTAATATATATGCCAAAGGAAATATATTATTAGGGAATGATACTTTAAACATCGGACAGATAATAACAGAAAAAGGACTGACAATATCGGGAAATTTAAATACATCAAATAAAGTATACGGAAAAGATTTAATAAATATATCGGGAAATCTCTTTAATGTTTCGGATATACAGAGTGAAGGAAATATAACGATAGGACTTAATACAGTAAATAAAGGAAGAATATTGACAGATAATATACTTCATATAAACGGTACAACAGTAAATGAAGGTACTTTGTATGGAAAAAATAAAGTAATTGTACAGGATTTAACAAATAGTGGAAGTGTTCAAAGTACAGGAGAAATAACAGCAGGGAATGTGGTTAATACGGGAAAGCTGACAGGAGAAGGCAGTATAAGAGTATCAAACTTGGATAATCAGAATGAATTGGTAACAAATAAGGTACTTACAACAGATAATCTGGTTAATGCAGGAAGTATAAATACAGGAGAAGGAATAAATGCATACGGAAATGTAATAAACCATGAAGAATTAAATACTAACGGAGATTTTCAGATACTGGGGAATCTGCATAACTATAATTTATTAAATGTCGGAGGAACATTAAATACAAGAGATTTTATAAATTATGGAATTTTAAGGGCAGTAAACAGTTTAGAGACAAAAGGCATGACATTCTATAATCAGGGAGAAGTATTAACAACAGCTTTAGATGTAGATAATGTAAATATTCAGAATGTAAATAAAATAACGGTAATAGAAACAGCGAAACTAAAAGGCGGCAATATACTAAACAGCGGTCTTTTAAGCGGAACAAATGTGGAATTCCAGACATCATCATTAACAAACAGCAGTACAATACTGGCAGAGGGAATAATAAGTGCACAAAATACAAGCTTAAACAATACAGGATATATAGGTTCCAATCAGAAGATAATCTTATCAGAAAGTAATATATTAAATCGCGGAAGTATGGAATCAAATGTAATAGAGCTGTATAATTTATCGGGATACAATAATATCGGAGGAAGTATAAAAGGAACAGGAATATACTTAACAACC
>JAITVW010000101.1 GCA_031285605.1 Fusobacteriales bacterium
TTTTTCTTCATAACCCCCTTAATAGCTGCTGATTTTTCAGCAGTTATTTATTTTAAAAATCAAAATTAAAATAAAGAATAAAATAAGCGTAATCTAAGTTTTCAAGACTATAATAATAACAAATAAAGAAATAATTTTTCTTCATTCTCCCCTTATTTTAAAGAAGATCGGAATCTAGCCGGTCTTTTTTATTTATAAAATTCTGCAATTTATTATTTTCATATTGCTCCCCATTTTAAAATTTGGACTTGTGTCATCTTGTCTGTTAAAATTTTTTCAAATATTCTTTTTTAATTTTGCTATATATAAAAAACGAGGCTGTATCTAAAATTTTTCATTTTAATACAGCTCTTTAAATTTGATTTATTATTTCTATTACTTCATCAGTTAATTTATATTTAAATGGTTTTTTTTCTCTGTCTATTTTGATCAGCCCATCTTTTTCTAAACCAATTAGTATATTTTTTACTATATATCTAGATAAATCTACTTCATTAATTATTTCTTTTATATTTAATGAATATTCAAAATCAGGTAAAGAAAATAAATAACTCTCAATTATAGTTTTCAATACTTTTTTTGAATCTCTTTCATTATATTTAATTTTAAGTTTAGATAAATAATCATTTGCCATATTCCACTTAACTCTTACTTCTTCTAAATCTGAAATTGATTTTTTTTGTCCGCTGATAATTAAATCCATATTCTCTAAGATAAAAAATGTCATTTCACCCATATTATTTGGATGAGATGCTTCTTGAAAGCTTTTATAGTATATTTTTTTATAAGTAGAAATAGCATTAGATATTGAAACTCCGGTAAAAATATCAACTTTCCGACTTAAATACGAAGACAAAATAAAACGACCCATTCTTCCGTTTCCATCATAAAATGGATGTATATACTCGAAAAAATAATGTGTAATTAAACATTTTTCTATAAAAGGTATGCTTTTATCATTCATAAATCCTATTAAACTTCTTAGATCATTTATAATGGACTCCTCGTCAGGATTCCCACGATGGATTACTTTATTCATTGATCCGTCTGTTATTTGAACAGGATCTTTTCTAAAAAATTCACCATCAGGTTTTTCTTCAATTTCATTTATAAATAATATATCATAAATTTTTCTAATTTCTTCTATACTCTTAATTTTTTGAAATTCTTTTTTATTTAAATTTATATATAATTTTATTATACCGTAAAATCTATCTTTAGGCTTATCGACAGATTCTATAATTTCTTTTCTTGTACTTCTTACTCCTTCAATTTCATTTGTACTTTGTATTTCTTCAACAATATTGTTAAAAACCGTTCTGCTTATAACCAAATTAGATAAACTGCTTTGTAATTCCATTATTTTTTTAGAGTTCATATAAATTTGATCTTTTTTGTTCAAGATTTTTTGAATCGGCAAATAAAATAATTCATATTTTTTTTCTGTGTCTCTAACTTCACGGTGATTAGAAAAAGGATTAATATACAGCTCTGTTTTTATCACAGTATCTGCATTCATTCGCTTTATATAAGCTTCTTCTTTTTTAACATTTGTTTCCAAATAACGTATTTTTTTATAAATGCCGATCACCTCCTTTTGAATGCTTAATTATACCAAAAATGTTTAACTTTTTCCAGCTTAATTTATAACAAAACCAATCATCATCCAAAATCAGGATTCCTTTGAAAAGGCGATTTACTCTTCGGCTATAAGCCGGCATTCTCCTGCTCTTTCCAATAACTCTATTATATCGGTCAGTGTTTTTTTGTACAACTTTAAATGTACACCCGTACAACAGGCAGTTTTATATTTCATATGAAAAACAGGCTCGGCTGACTTAAGTCTAAATGAAAAAAATGAGCCTCGCAACTCATTTTTTTATGATTGTATCTTTTTGATACAGCCCCATTCTTTTCTTTTATAATTATTGCTTAGTTGCTTTTTCCATTTCAGCTGCAAATTCCTGACCTAATTTTGTCATTTCTTCACCGAATTTTTTAGCTTCTTCCGGGTCTGTTAACTTAGTTGCAAGTTCTTGTGATTTAGTAGCCCATTCGCTTCCTTTTGTTGTTAATTCCTGCATTTTCGCGGCATCTTTAGATGTTATTGCATCAGAGTATTCTTTAATGAATGCTTTGTAATCGTCCACGTATTTTTGTACTTCAGCATCTTTAAATGTAGCTCCTTCAGCAGCAGCTGTATCTTCTTTAGCCGGTTCTGCTGTAGTTTCTGTTTGTGTTTCAGTAGCTGCTTCATCAGCTTTAGGCTCTTCTTTCTTCCCACATGAAAAAATAACTCCTAAAGTTAATAAAACTAATAATATTTTTTTCATTTTCTATTACCTCCAAATAATCTTGATTCTAATAACGTCAAAATTATATCATAATTAATTATCTATTTCAATGAAGTTTTTGAATTATTTTTTTATCTCTATATTTTATTTTTTCTTAAGTAAATAAACGATAAATAAAAATTTTTATATTCTTTATGTGTTTATAATCTATTTCTTTATTCAAAAAATTTTACAAAAGATAAAATAATGTCAGGAAATACAAGGCAGAAAACTTATTTCACATAATATAAATTATATATCCTTCAGAAGATTTGGAAAGGAATTTTCTATATACAAGTTTATAGTTTCATGTTAAAATATAATATATATAGTGGCTTTTTTCTATAATTTTCTTTATCTTAGTTTGAGGAGGGACAATTATGTATTTAGTTTTTATTCGTCACGGCCGGAGTGAATGGAACAGAAAGAATCTTTTCACAGGCTGGACTGACGTCGATTTATCCGATGAAGGTATAAATGAAGCTGTTAAAGCCGGACAGCTGCTGAAAAAGCACAATTTTACTTTTGACGCGGCTTACACTTCTGTTCTAAAAAGAGCAATTCAAACACTTTACTTTGTTTTAAATGAGACCGACCAGCTGTGGATACCGGTTTGTAAATCATGGCGTCTGAATGAAAGACATTATGGAGCTCTTCAGGGACTTAACAAAGTCCGGACAGCAGAAAAATACGGTGACGAACAGGTACATATATGGCGTCGAAGTTATGATATACTTCCCCCGCTTTTAGATGAAAATGATGAAAGACAGTCAAAATTTGACAGAAGATATAAAGGATTGGATTCCCGTATTTTACCTTCAGGAGAAAATCTAAAAGCAACCCTTGAAAGAGTAATGCCTTACTGGGAAGATGAGATTGCCCCTGCATTGAAATCAGGAAAAAAAGTAGTTATTGCAGCGCATGGAAACAGCCTTCGCGCCTTGGCAAAGTATCTTGAGAATATAAATGATGACGAGATTATGAATTTGGAAATACCTACAGGTGTTCCTCTTATTTATGAACTTAATGATGATTTTAAAGTTTTGAAAAAGTATTATCTTGAAGATTAATCTCCTGTTTCATAATACCTGCATAGTTTCCGACTATACTTAATGAAACAGACCAGATATAAATTATAAAAAATAATAAAGGAGTGATTTACAAATGATCAGATTAAAAATGGCAAATGGTGTTGAAATACCCCAGATAGGTTTTGGAACATTCAAAATACCGGATGATATAGCTGCCCAAAGTGTAAAATATGCACTGGCTGCAGGCTATAGACATATTGATACTGCTGCTATATACAGAAATGAAGACGGGGTAGGGCTGGGAATTAAAGAATCAGGTATCCCGAGAAATGAAATATTTCTTACCAGTAAGCTTTGGAACGATGATCAAGGCTATGACAGTACATTAAGAGCCTTTGATGTATCCCTGAAAAAACTTGGTACGGATTACCTTGATCTATATCTTATCCACTGGCCTGGAAATAAAAACAAAGAATCATGGAAGGCTATGGAAA
Source organism: Fusobacteriales bacterium (assembly GCA_031285605.1). GTDB lineage: Bacteria > Fusobacteriota > Fusobacteriia > Fusobacteriales > Leptotrichiaceae > Sebaldella. The sequence goes on from JAITVW010000101.1 coordinate 3,859, forward strand.
AACTTTATAAAGACGGAAGAATAAAGGCGATAGGTGTAAGTAATTTTAAAGAACACCATTTGG
>JAITVW010000105.1 GCA_031285605.1 Fusobacteriales bacterium
ATACAGGAAGTTGTGGCGGTTTCAACAGCTATGTCTCAAATTGCGCCTAAAACTGATGTTGCCATTGAAATAGGCGGGGAAGACGCTAAGATTATATATTTTACAAACGGCTTGGAACAGCGTATGAATGGTATTTGCGCCGGGGGAACAGGCTCTTTTATAGACCAAATGGCAACACTTCTTGAGACTGACGCCGCAGGGCTGAATGAACTGTCTAAAAATCATAAAAGACTATATTCGATTGCTTCAAGATGCGGCGTATTTGCCAAAACTGACGTACAGCCGCTTCTGAATGAAGGAGCAAAGAAAGAGGATGTTGCTGCTTCTGTGTTTCAGGCCGTAGTGTACCAAACTATAACCGGTCTTGCACAGGGGAAAAAAATACAGGGGAATGTTGCTTTTTTGGGAGGACCTTTATACTTTCTTTCTGAATTAAGAGAGAGATTTAAAGAAACTCTGGAATTAAAAGAGGAACAGGTGCTTCTTCCGGAAAATTCGCAGTATTATGTGGCTATAGGTACTGCTCTTGCGCTGTTTGAAGAAGAAAATAACAGAGTTAATTACGATGAATTTATAAAAAAGTACGCTGACATTATTAGTAAGAAGTCAGATGCAGAGATAGAAAAAACTGATTCTCTCTTTGAAGATGAGGAGGATTATAAAAGATTCAGAGACAGACACGATACAGCAAAGGTAAATGTAAAAAATATCAGCGAATACAGCGGTGACGCATATCTGGGTATTGATGCCGGTTCTACTACAACAAAAATGGTGCTTCTTGATAAGGAAAACAGTATTTTATGGTCTTTCTACGGGAGTAACAAAGGAAATCCCGTAAAAATTGTGCAGGAACAGCTGCAGGAAATTTACACTCTGACAAAAGACAGGATAAGAATCAGAAAAGCAGTAACGACAGGATACGGGGAGGAACTTATAAAAAATGCTTTTAATCTTGATATGGGCGAAGTAGAAACTATAGCTCATTATAAGGCTGCAAAATATTTTAATCCCGACGTGGATTTTGTAATAGATATCGGCGGGCAGGATATGAAGAGTTTTAAGATAAATAACGGAGTAATAGAGTCAATAATGCTGAATGAAGCATGCTCATCAGGATGCGGTTCATTCATAGAAATTTTTGCAAAATCACTTAATATGGAAATAGAAGACTTTTCGCAAAAAGGTCTCAGAGCTGTTGCTCCTGTGGATTTAGGGACACGCTGTACTGTGTTTATGAACTCTAAAATAAAACAGGCTCAGAAAGAAGGTGTCTCTATAGAGGATCTGTCGGCCGGACTTTCTGTTTCCGTGGTAAAAAATGCCCTTTATAAGGTAATAAGAGTAAAAAATCCTGATGATCTGGGGAAAAATATAGTGGTTCAGGGTGGTACTTTTTATAATGATTCTGTATTAAGAGCATTTGAAATGCTTCTGGGAAGAGAAGTAGTAAGACCGGCAATTTCCGGCTTAATGGGAGCTTTTGGTTCGGCACTGATTGCACATGAGAAAGCAGGGTACGATGAGGAATATTCCAAAATACTCAGTGAAAAAGAACTGGAAACTTTCGCTCATGATTCAAGCACTGCAAGGTGCGGTCTGTGTACGAATGACTGTCTGATGACAATAAATAAATTCGGCAGCAGAAAGTATATTTCGGGAAACAGATGTGAAAGACCGTCAGGAAAAGGCAAGATAAATGATGAACTGCCGAATCTGTTTGATTATAAATATAAAAGGACTTTTGATTATTATGAACCTCTTGAGGATGACAAAAGCCGCAGAGGAGAAATAGGAATACCAAGAGCTTTGAATATGTATGAAAATTTTCCTCTTTGGTTTACTGTATTTACGAATTTGGGATTTAAAGTAGTTTTATCGGATAAATCTACCAAAGAACTGATAACAAAAGGAATGGACAGTATTGCATCAGATACTGTATGTTATCCGGCAAAACTGACCAACGGGCACATAAAGAACCTAATATCAAAGGGAATAAAAACAATATTTTATCCTTGTGTTCCGTATAATATAAAAGAAGATGAAACAGCTACTAATCATTATAACTGTCCGATTGTAAATTCATATCCTGAAGTAATAGGAGCAAATATGGATGAATTAAAGGAACTGGATTATATAAATCCGTATCTGCCTATATATAACAAAAAACTGACTGTTGAAATTCTTCATAAAATACTAAATGAGAAGTACGGCATAAAAAAATCGGAGTTAAAAGAAGCAGTGGAAAAAGGTTATGAGGAACTTTACAATTATAAGGAAGATATACGTCATTCCGGTGAAAAGGCACTTAAATATGCCAAAGAAAATAATTTGAAATCGGTAATACTTGCAGGAAGAGTGTATCATCTTGATACAGAAACACATCACGGCATACCGGAACTTTTGAATTCATTTAATCTGGTAGTATTAACAGAAGATTCTATAGCACATCTCGGAGAAATAAAAAAACCGCTTCATGTAGTAGATCAGTGGACATATCACTCAAGACTTTATAAAGCAGCAAGTTTTGCGGCAAAAGAGGAAAATGTGGAGCTTATTCAGCTGAATTCATTTGGATGCGGGCTGGATGCCATCACTACCGACGAAGTAAAAAGAATTCTTGAGGAAAATAATAAGGTTTATACTCTTTTGAAAATAGATGAAATAACAAATCTGGGAGCAGTAAAAATAAGAATAAGATCGCTTTTGGCATCTATATTTGAAAAAGAGCGGCTTGAAAATAAGTGTTCTTCCTGTGCAGTTACAGATAATGCGAAATATGAAAAACAGGTATTTACAAAAGAAATGAAAAAAACACATAAAATACTGATACCTCAGATGGCTCCTTTCCATTTTCAGTTTTTGGAAACTGCATTAAATACAGCAGGGTATAATACCGAGGTACTGGCTAATGAAAGTAAGAATGTAGTGGAAGAAGGATTGAAATATATACATAATGATGCCTGTTATCCGTCTATTGTAGTGGTGGGGCAATTCATAGATGCGTTGAAATCCGGAAAGTATGACCTTGATAAAGTAGCGCTTATAATATCACAGACAGGCGGAGGATGCAGGGCGACCAACTATATTTCTTTTCTGAGAAAAGCTCTGAAGGATAACGGACTTGAGCATATACCGGTAATATCATTTAATATATCAGGACTGGAAAAGAATCCCGGATTTAAATTAAATACAAAAATATTGAAGGATTTTCTTCATGGTGTCTTGTATGGAGATTTATTAATGAGACTTGTTTATAAAACAAGACCTTATGAAAAAAATAAAGGTGACACAGACAAGGTTTATGAAAAATGTATAAACAAATTAAAGTCTTCATTGGAAAATACAGAAAATAAAAAAACATTTAATAAAAATGTAAAACAGATAATTAAAGATTTTCAAAATATAGAGATAACAGATGAAGTCAAGCCGAAGGTAGGAATAGTAGGAGAAATACTGGTGAAATTCCAGCCTCTTGCTAATAACCGTCTTGTAGATTTTCTTGAAAAAGAAGGTGCAGAGGTTTCTGTCCCTGAATTATATGATTTCTTCCTGTATACTTTGCAGGTAGGAAAACTTGAATACAGAAATTATAAGAAGAATTTCAAAAGAAATATAGTATCGGGATTTCTTTTGGCATATCTGCAGCAATACAGAAATATTATTATAGAGGAGCTGAAAAATACGAGATTCAAGGCTCCTAAAAAAATAGAAGAAATGGAAGAATTGAGAGAAGGTTATGTGTCTTCTCTGAATAATATGGGTGAAGGATGGCTTCTGACAGCGGAAATGCTCCATCTCATAGAAGACGGAGTAAATAATATAGTATGTGTCCAGCCCTTTGGATGTCTTCCGAATCATGTAAGCGGAAAAGGTATGATAAAGAAAATAAGGGATTTGAATCCTGCATCGAACATAATGCCTGTAGATTATGATCCCGGGGCAAGCGAGGTAAACCAAATAAAC
>JAITVW010000186.1 GCA_031285605.1 Fusobacteriales bacterium
TGCTTGATGAAAAGATGAATCTTGATGTTAAGGAAAAGGGTGATCTGACATTATATGAAATATTAATAGAAATGAGCCACAGGGGAATAGAGCTGCTTCCTGTGGATATATATAAATCAGAAGCCGGTTTATTTCTGGTGGAGGACGGGAAAATAAGACTTCCTCTTGTTGCTGTGGACGGACTTGGAGAATCAGTTGCCAAAAAAGTAGTAGAAGAGAGAAAAATTTCAGAATTTATTTCACTTGAAGATATATTAAAAAGAACAAAATTAAATAAAACAGTAGTAGAATTAATGAAGCACTATAAATTTTTGCCGGATATATCACTTACAAACCAGCAGACATTATTCTAAACAGAATTCCCTGAATTTTCATATGGTATAAATATTTTGGAAATTTGGGGATTTTTTTATGATTAATATAGAATTGGGATATTATACTAAAATAATAACTGTAAAAAGCAGTAGGAATACAGTAAAAAAATATTTTAGGGAGAAATATTCTAAAATCAGGACAGATAAAGAAAAGAAGTATCATTAATGATTGCAGTATATACGCTCTGTTATCGAATATACTGAAAAGAAGGATGATATTTGAAATATATCCAATAATTATAAAAAATATATATGTAAATTTTAATATCATATATATAAAATATAGTTATATATTATTAATAATTTGAATAAAGAAATAAGATGAAAAGTGTATTTTATGATATAAATCATTTGTAAAAGACATTAACTGATTAAAAATCAATAAAAATAATTAATTCTCTTGAAATAGTAAAAACTTTCTGTTATACTGAATATGAATTGAATAAGTCTCATATATGTCCGGAATAAGGCAGGACGTTTCTACAGGTTACCGTAAATGACCGGCTATGAGTAATGAGGTTAATCTTTATTAACTCTTACTTTGTATTACCTGAAATTATAATGGGACAGCTTATCAGGAGGAAGTAATGAAGAGCTTTAGAAAAAATAAAATAAAATTAGGATTTTTAATATTACTTATAAATAATAACTTAAGTATGAAAAGTTATTCCACAGTGCCTAAGTATACACATTAATCGGTGTATGCTTAGGCTTTTATACTTACAATAAATTTAATTATAGAAAAATAAGGAGGAATTATGACAGATATAGAAATAGCACAAAAGGCAAAGCTGTTGAAAATAAACGAGATAGCTGAAAAAATAGGATTGACAGAGGATGAATACGAACAGTACGGAAAGTATAAGGCAAAGGTAGAACTCAGCGTTCTGGAAAAATATAAGGATAAGAAAGACGGTAAGCTGATATTGGTAACAGCAATTACACCGACACCTCCGGGAGAGGGAAAATCAACAGTATCTGTGGGACTGACACAGGCATTTAACAAATTCGGATATAATTCCATAGCTGCATTGAGAGAACCGTCATTAGGCCCTGTCTTTGGAATAAAGGGTGGTGCAACAGGCGGCGGATATTCGCAGGTAGTTCCCATGGAAGATATAAACCTTCATTTTACAGGTGATCTTCATGCGATAACAGCAGCACATAATCTAATCTCGGCATGTATAGATAATCATCTGAAGCATGGCAATGAGTTAAATATAGATATTACACAGATTATGTGGAAACGTGTTCTGGATATGAATGACAGAGCTTTAAGAGATATAGTTACAGGAATGGGCGGAAAAGCAAACGGTATACCAAGAGAGTCGTCTTTTCAGATAACCGTCGCTTCTGAAATAATGGCAATACTGTGTCTTTCAGATTCTATACCTGATTTAAAAGAGAAAATAGGAAATATAATTTTTGGATATAACGGCAAAGGTGAACCATTAAAAGTAAGGGATCTGAAAATAGAAGGAGCTGCGGCTGCATTGCTGAAGGAAGCAATAAAGCCTAATCTGGTACAGACTCTGGAAAATACGCCGGTATTTATACATGGCGGACCATTTGCAAATATAGCTCACGGATGTAATTCGATACTTGCCACAAAAATGGCATTGAAGCTTTCGGATTATGTAGTAACGGAAGCAGGATTTGCAGCTGATCTGGGAGCAGAAAAATTCCTTGATATAAAAGTGAGAAAAGCAGGATTAAATCCTAATGCAATAGTAATAGTAGCTACAATCAGAGCATTGAAACACCACGGCGGCGGAAGCGATCTTACATTGGAAAATATGAAAACGTTAAAAGCCGGTATGGCAAATCTGGATAAACATATAGAAAATATGCAGAAATACGGAATACCTGTGGTGGTAGCAATAAATAAATTTATAACCGATACTGAAAAGGAAATCGGTTTTGTCAAGGAACACTGTGAAAAAGCAGGAGTAAAAACGGCACTTTGTGAAATCTGGGAAAAAGGCGGAGAAGGAGGAAAAGAACTGGTAGATATTCTTATAAATGAGACAGCCGGAGAAGGAAAAGAATACAGACCGTTATATGAACTGGATCTGGGCATAAAAGAGAAAATTACCAAAATAGCTAAGGAAATATACGGTGCAGGAAATGTGGAATTCTCCGATAAGGCCGGAAAAACAACTGTAAAACTGGAAAAACTCGGATACGGTAATTTACCTGTATGTATGTCAAAAACACAAAAATCACTTTCGGATAATCCGACACTTCTCGGCCGTCCGGATGGATTTACGGTAAAAATAAACGAAATAAGAGTTTCTGCAGGTGCAGGTTTTATAGTAGCAATGGCCGGAGAAATAATAGATATGCCGGGACTTCCCAAAAAACCGGCCGCGGAATTAATTGATATAGATAAAGACGGGAAAATAAACGGATTATTTTAACTCATATATGTCCTGAATACGGCGGGACGTTTCTACAAGTTACCTTAAATAACAGTCTATGAGTAAGAGTACAAAGCATGAACATGTTCTGATGCTTTACTTTTACTTATGTGTATACAGTAAATGTAAAGTATCGGAATTTTTTTAATTTGGTTAAATATTGTATAATAGAATAATAAAAACTTAGGGTGGTGTGATATGAAAAAAGATGATGTAGATTTAAATATTAATAGGTTCAAGAAATTACAAGATGATTTTATCGAAAAAATTAAAAATAGCACTCATTTTGAGTTG
>JAITVW010000187.1 GCA_031285605.1 Fusobacteriales bacterium
CGGGCTGTAAACGCCGAGGAATTCGCTAAAGGAAAACCGATAAACGATAAAATACTAAATGAAATAGGAAAAATATGTCTTGAAAGTGCAAAAGCAAGAGATTCATGGAGAGCTTCCAAGGCATTCAGGGAACAGCTGGTGGAAGAACTGCCTAAAAGAGCTGTAAAAGCTATAATCGGAGGTGGCAGATAATGGTAAAAAGTATTACATTTACTGTTAACGGAAAAGAATATAATATAAATGTGGATATAAGAAAATCACTTTTGGAAGTACTTAGAGAAGAACTGAATTATACAGGGGCAAAGCAGGGATGTGCAGTGGGTGAATGCGGAGCGTGTACTGTAATTATAGACGGAATTACTGCAGATTCATGTATATATCTTGCAGTCTGGGCTGACGGCAAGAGTATAAAAACAATAGAAGGCGTGTCAGATCGCGGCGGAAATTTATCTGATATTCAGGAAAGCTATATAGATGCAGGAGCGGTACAATGCGGATTTTGTACTCCCGGTTTGATACTTTCCACTGAAGTTCTTTTGGAAAATAATTCGGAGCCTTCAAAAGATGAGATCAGAAGAGGACTTTCCGGGAATCTGTGCAGATGTACAGGATACCAGAAAATAATAGATGCCGTAGAAAAAACCGTAGAAAAAAGAAAAGGATAAATATGTCAGAGAACTGCCTTTAAACGGGCAGTTTTTTCTATTTAAACATAAAATAAACAATATAAAAAAATCAAAAAACACAGAACAGCTTTCCTTGTTGATTTTTGGAAATAATATTTTTTGTAAAATTAGAAATTCAGGTCATAAAATGTTATAATACAAATTGACAAAATAATTTCAAAACGAAGATGAAAGAATAAGGAGTAGGAATGATATTAAAAAAACATTATCTGGAAAAATTAACGGTAATATTTTCAATAAAAGAAGACTATGACCACAGGGAAGTTTATTATTATGAAAACAGAAGATTTGAAGGAGAACTTCATATGTATTATGATGATAAAAATCAACAGCTGGAAAGCATAGAAAGATTTAAGAACGGTAAAAAATCCGATGCTCAGGAAAAGTATTACGAAAATGGTATTTTGAAAGCTTCGGCAAATTATACAGGCGGTCTGGAAGAAGGTAAGTATGAAGAATACTTTGAAGACGGAGAAGTAAAATTAAATTGTTTTTATATAGAGGGTAAAAGAAATGGAAAATTACAGGAATTTTATAAAGAAGGCGGTTTGAAAGAGGAAAATAATTATTATTACGGGAATCTTGACGGAATTTCTTCAAAATTTCATAAAAACGGGAAGCTTTCACATACAGGAATGTATAAAGAGGATTTGAAAACAGGGATTTGGAATTTTTATGATGAAAATGAGAGTCTTATAAGAAAAGAAGTATGGAAAAACGGAAAGCTGAACGGACAGAGAATAGAACTGGAAAATGAAAATGTTCAGATGAGTTCCGGTTATATAGACGGGGAGCTTGACGGAGAATTTATAATATATGGTAAAAATAAAAATATAATACATCTGATTCATTATGAGGAAGGACGGAAAAACGGAAAAGAGATTCTCTATAATGAAGCAGGAAAAGTGAAAAAAGAAACAGATTATAAAAATAATATGAAATACGGAACGGAAAAAGAATATTCCGATGACGGGGAAATCCTTCTTTTGAAAGCTAATTATGTGGAAGGACTGCTGCATGGGGACTATGTGAGCTTTCATGAAAACGGAAACAGAAAATTTGAGGGAAGAGTCATGGATGGTAAATTTCACGGAGAAGCTTATTTTTATGATAAAAATGGTGATCTTGAATCGGAAGTTATTTATGAACATGGAAAAGTAACAAAAAAATAATATTAAGATTTATGGTGGGATTATATGTTATTTATTTATAATACAGTAAGATTTTTTTTATATCCTTTTTTATTTATTGCAGCAATTTTCAGGAAAAAAATCAGAACTTTTTTTTATAACAGAATCATAGTGGAAAAAACAGAAAGAGATAAGTATTACTGGGTTCATCTGTCATCAGTGGGTGAAATGAATTTAGCGGAGAAATTAATAGAAAACATTTTGGACAGGAATAAAAAAATTTATTTGACAGTGATGACCGACACAGGAATGGAGTTATTCAGAAAAAGATATTCAGGGAACCCAAATATAAAAGGGTCTTATTTTCCGCTGGATGACTATTTTTTGATAAAAAAAACAGTAAATATGCTGGATATAGAAAAACTGATTGTAATAGAAACTGAAATCTGGCCGAATCTTTATGGAATTGTATCTGAAAAGTCAGAGGTAATCGTAGTGAACGGACGTATTTCCGATAAAACCTTTGATAAATATAAGAAAATCAAAGGAATAATCTCAGCTACTTTGAATAAATGCAGTAAAATCCTTGTTCAAAGTGATCTTGATCTTTATAGATATAAGGAATTGGGAGTAAAGGAAGGAATACTAAAAGTATATCCAAATTTGAAATACAGTATAAATTATCCTGTTTTGGATACAGAACAGAAGAAAGAACTGAAAGAAAGAATAAAAATAAACGGGAGAAAACTCATAACTGCGGGAAGCACAAGAGAAGGAGAGGAAAAAATCCTTATAGATATATTCAAAAAAATAAATGAGGCTGAAAAATATCAGATGATACTGGTACCAAGGCATATACAACGAACTGAAGAAGTAGCGGCATTATGTAAAGGTCTTGATTTTTCACTTTATTCCGAAAATAAAAAGACTGAAATAATAATAGTAGATAAAATGGGAGTCCTTCGTGAGATGTACCAGATATCCGATTTGGTATTTGTGGGCGGGACACTTGTCGGGATAGGGGGACATTCAATTCTTGAGCCTCTTTATTATGGGAAGGTGCCTATAATAGGGAAATATTATTCCAATATTAAAGATGTGGCAGAAAATGCAAAGCTGCTTAATCTGGTAAGTATAGCAGAAACAGAAAGTGAACTGGAAGATTTTTTTCTGGATTCCGATAATAGTAAAAACTGGGAAACAAGTGAATTTTTTAAAAAATATAATAAAATAGACGAGATAATAAAAGAAATTTTATAACAGAATAAAGGAGAGAGTATGGAAAATAAACAGAAGAAAGAATTATGGAAATATTTTTTCAATTATCCAAAAAAACATTATAATATTTATATGGAGAAAATGACTGAATATCCTGAATATATAATATATGACGAAGAGATAACGGATAGTAAAAAAAATAAATGGAATGAGTATTTCGGGAATGACAATCCGGTATATCTGGAAATAGGATGCGGAAGCGGAAATTTTACAGCAGGGAATGCGCAAAAATTTCCCGGGAAAAACTATATTGCTCTTGAGCTTAGATTCAAAAGGCTGGTAATGGCAGCTGTAAAATCTAAAAAGAGAGAACTGAAAAATATTGTTTTTCTCAGAAAAAGAGGGGAAAAGCTTCTTGATTTTTTAGGCGAAGGTGAGATATCGGGATTATATATAAATTTTCCTGACCCGTGGACCGGCTCGGAGCATAAAAGACTTATAAATAAAGAACTGTTTGATATGCTGGATATCATAATGAAGCCGTCGGGAAAATTCTTTTTTAAGACTGATCATGAGGGATATTATTATGATACTCTGGAGTTGGTAAAGGGTCTGACTAAGTATGAAATATTATTTCATACAGATGATCTTTATAATACAGAAAAG
>JAITVW010000191.1 GCA_031285605.1 Fusobacteriales bacterium
GTTTTCTGTATACTTTGTGTCTGTTTATAATATTCAAATATTGCTATTACTTCTTGTGAAGCTTCCTGATCGATAGCAATAGTTTTTCCATCTTCTAATTTTTTATATCCGAGAGGCAAAACACCGCCCTGCCATTTCCCTACTTTAGCCCGTGCCCATTTTCCAGACTTAACACGACTTGATATTTGTTTTCTTTCATAATCTCCCAAGCTTGCTTGGATATTAAAGAATAGCATACCAGTGGGTGTGGTCGTATCAAGTTCTGGTTGAGAAATACTTATAAATCGAATGTCTTGTTCCTGTAAGATATTGACAAATTTGATCATTGTTAGTGTTTTTCTTGATATTCTAGAACTTTCATAAACTATCAGAACATCAAAAATTGAATTTTTTATATCTTCTTGTAGTTCCAAAAATCCAGCTCTCGTATCTTTTCCGCCACTCTCTACATCCTGAATAATTTTGATTATGTTATATTCTTTTAGATTGCAAAACTCTTGACATTTAATGATTTGATACTTTAAACTTTCGTTATCTTCTTGCATAGTTGTACTTACTCTGGCATATATAACAGCTTTCATATTACCCCTTTTTTAATACTAGTTTTCTCTGTTCCTGTTGTTGTTTTATCTGGTGTAATAATTTTATTATCTCTTTTTTAAATTTCATTTTCAGTACCTCTTTGTCTCTATAATTTTTTATAATTTATAATTCAAAATAACTTATTTAAAATAATTAACTTATGTTATAAAAGTGATTTATACAATTTTCTCAAATTCATGTATAAGCATATCTATTTTAGTATCACATTTTCCCGTGATGTCTTTTAAAAAATTCTCAAATTGTATATTAACATCAAGACAAGTAATTAATTCAGGTGATATATTGTGATAATCTCCTTTTGTATAGAATCCCACAAACCCCTTATCTTTGCTAGTATCGAATAAGTTTATTTTTTGTTTTAATTCCTTAATTTGTTTTAATGTATATAAGATATCCGCTAGCTTATTTATTTTTTCCATTTTCATTTTTATTCTCCTTTCAAATTTATTTTTATCGAAAATACTCATTTTGTGATAAAAATCTTTTTACTTTTTTAATAATTAACATAATATTCATAACTTCTTCTGTTGTTGTCATTTCTATGTGACGAAGAATAAATTTATTATTTAAAAAAATCTCAATATTTTTTTCATCTCCGCAAATACCTTTATCTAAAAAGTAAATATCCGCATAATCTTTAGAGACAGTAATTTCTGTTTTGTATCCTGTACAAAATTCAATATTATTTTCTAAACTTTTGGACATTTAGTCACTTTCCTTCTATTATTCTATTCTCAATTTATTATAAAAATCTTTTGATTTGAAGAAATTAGTAGCATTAAAATAAGCTTCTGTTTCTTCATCTGATACTTTCCGGGTTCCATCTGATTTTTTTGGTGTATAAATAAACTGGTATATATAAGCAGTTGTCAGCATATCTAGTTGCATTTTTATTATATTTCTGTGATATTCAAATTCTTCAAATATTAAATCAAACAAAGTTTGTGTTGAATAAATTTTTATATTTAATTTACTTTTGTATTTTTCATGATAGCTTTTAATTCCATAACTTAAGCATATCATAATTAATATTTTCCATTCGTAGTTATCTTTAGTTTTTATATAATTGATAACTTCTTTTTCCTCATTATTTGTAAAGTCTAAATAAGGATATTTATTTAAAATTCTGTCTATTTGTCAAGGGTCACTTAAAAATGTTGATAAACGGTCAAATAAAACTGTAGGTTTGTGGTCATGTAAAATGTAGGATAAAGGTCCTTAAATCATTTTTCTTCTGATAAATAGCCTTTTGTTTCCATATAATTCTTCATTCTGTATGATTTTCCGTTAATTGAGATTATCTTTGAATGATGAATTAGTCTGTCAATAATTGCATTAGTTAATTTTTTCTCCTGAAAAATATCTGTCCATTGTGATAATGGTATATTTGATGTGAGAATCGTTGACCTCCTTTCATACCTCTTGTTAATTAGCTGGAAGAATAGATTGGCTCCATTTGATGACATTGGAAGATAACCTATTTCATCTATTATCAAAAGGTCATATTTACTGTATCTGTTTAATGTTGCTTCCAGGGTCCCTTTCTTATGAGAACTATCTAACTTCTCTATTAATTCATTACTTAAAGAAAATAATACAGAGAATCCCCGGCCCACTGCTTCCATTCCAATAGCTGTTGCCGGATGAGTCTTCCCTACTCCGCTGTTTCCAATAAATAAAAGATTATTCTTTGTATCCATAAATCTTAAAGTAATCAGATCCATTACCTCTGTTTTTTTTAGCTTTGGCTGAAAGTCAAAATCAAAATCCTTTATTCCTTTCATAAATGGAAAATTTGCTCTTTTTAGTCTTTTGTCTAGTATGATTTTCTTACGATACTCTAATTCCTTATCAGTTAAATCCAGTAAAGAATCTGTTAGTGAAAGTTCCTGGTGGATTGCCCGCTCCAAATGAGTGGGGAATAACTCCTTTAAATGATAAAGTTCAAGGGATTCTAAGTTATTTAATAATTTATGATAGTTTGACATATTCATTACCTCCTACAAATAATCGTACGCTTTTAAATTTTCATCTACAAATTGTTCCAGTTCATCTTCTTCTAAATGTGCAAATACATCTGAACGAAGAATTTCAACATAATCATCCCGATGATAATTGAAAGCTTTTCCTTTTATGAGATGTTCTCTTATCAGTGTCTCTCCATCATAAATTTTAAGAATATTCTCATTTACAAAAACAGTTACACGATTTCCGATATATTTCACGGGAACTGAATATTTATGGTAATCATACACAATCATGGATTCCTTAGACACAAGCCTTTTGTCTTGTTGTTCTTCTGAATAAGGAAACAAAATTTCAGAATTCAACTTTTTTAATGACATTTTCTCTTTTGTCCAGCGATCTACGGGTCGCTCCATAGTCCCTTGTGAGATTTCTTCAAAATTCAAATCATAATTAAATTCATTAACTATCTGATCCAATTGGGTAAAGTCTTCAAATTCATGATTAAATACATTTAACCTGTCCATTGTCCGGGCTAGCGCTTCTACTTTTCCTTTTGTCTGTGGTCTAAAAGGACGGCATGCTATTGGATTAAAGCCGGAATCTTTACTAAAACTTCTAAATTTTTCGTTAAATACTACCCGTGTAAATTGGGTTTTACTCTGGTCCACAACTGTTCGCATGTTATCAAACCATATTTCTTCCGGAACCCCGCCTGTATACAAAAAAGCTTGGTGCAGGCAATCAAACAATGTTTTTTGTTGTTTATCTACTGTAACCTGAAGATACTTCATACGTGAATAACCAAGAACATACAGAAAAATATTTATGAAAAAAACTTCTCCGGTATTATTCACCATACGTACGCTTTCTTTCCAGTCTACCTGTGCGGAAAGACCAGGAGATGTTTCTATCCGAATTGTCGCTTTTTGAATACTGGATTCACGTTCTTTCCGACAATATCTTTTTACTGTTGTATAACTACCACTGTAGCCTTTTTTACTGATAAGGTAATAAATTGACATAGCTGTACATCCTAACGCCAGTTTTTCTTTGATTATCTCTTTGTAGTCATCCAGTAAAGTTGATTTTGGTCTACGCCTTTGTTTTAATTTATCTAATTTTCTTTCAAGTCCAAGATCATAATATCGTTTAACTGTGCGGTAATCACATTCAAATTGTCTTGCCAGCACAGCAAAATTTGGTTTTGTTCCACTCATAATATGTAGAATCACTCCTTCTGGAACATCCTTTCTCATCACTTTCCTCCTTGGAAATCATTATGAGAAAAGTCTACCAGATTTTTTGTTTTCCTACATTTTTATATGCACTTTTTCATACATTTTAACATGCCCTTTTACAGTCTATTGTTATTTTTGCAACATCTTTTTCGCTTTCAGAAGTTGCTCTATCATTAATAACTGCTTTTAATTTTAAAATTTTATCTTTATTCATATAAAACCTGCCAATCTTATTTTTATAAAAATTATAAAGGTTTAAAAAATTCCGTGATATCTGTTTCAAGATTGTCAGCCCAAATTATTAAAGTCTTTAGATTTGGGTAATTAATATCATATCTAAGCCTGTACAAAGTATCGTTAACCCTTAAACCCAAATCTTTTTTTCTTATTCTGGGAAAATTCAGAACTGCTCTTTCTTTGTTTTTTTCAGATATAATCCTTTCGATATTAGCAATTATTCTGATATTTATATGATTATTTAACATTTTTGTTTTTCCTTTCTGTGAAGATTATATTTTTTGAACGGATAATTTCTATATTTTGAATATCTGTATTTTCTTATTTTCTTTATTTTTTGTTCATGAAAATAATTTATCAGCTTATTCAAAGCTATAAAAGATCCGAATAAAA
>JAITVW010000273.1 GCA_031285605.1 Fusobacteriales bacterium
GCGGGATCTACAAATGCAGCAAGAGTACTTGGAGCAAAATTAGGAATATTAGTACTGATTTTAGATGTACTAAAAGGTGTGATACCGACGTATTTAGCCTTAGGAATTAATATACTCGGGAATATGACCGGGATAGCTGGAATTGATCCTATTATTATAGGTATAGTTGCTGTTCTGGGTCATACATTTTCTATTTTCCTGAAATTTAAGGGAGGTAAAGGTGTAGCAACAACTTTGGGTGTTTTTTTGGTTCTTGCTCCAAAAGCAATATTATTTTTATTTATTGTTTTCTTTGTACTATTTGCTGTTTTTAGATATGTATCGCTGTCTTCTATAGTAAGTGCCGCATGTCTGCCTTTTTTTATATATTTTATATATAAAAATATTCTGTTAACAGTGGTTTCTTTAATATTGGTACTGGTCATAACAGTAAAACACAGAAGTAACATACAAAGACTCATAAACGGAACAGAGAATAAATTTAGAGTAACTAAGGATGGTGAAAAATGAGTAAAGTATTAGTACTTGGCGGAGGCGGATTCGGAACATGCCTCTCCAACCTTCTTACTGAAAACGGAAATGATGTTTATCTTTGGGAATACAACGAAAAGGTAAGGGATGTAATACGAAAAGAGCATGAAAATACAGTTTTCCTCCCGGGAATAAAACTGTCGGAAAAGCTAAAAGTGGTGGATGAGTATCAGAATCTGCTGGGGGAAGACAAGTTTGACTTTATTTTATTAGCGACACCATGTCAGTTTTTGAGAGGTATACTGAAAAATCTGAAAACTTCCTTGATGTATAAAGTAATAATTATAAATATTGCTAAAGGAATAGAAACAGCTTCTAAAAAAAGAATGTCAGAAGTAGTGGAAGAGGAACTGAACGGATGTGACTACGAATACGGAATACTCACAGGACCCACACATGCAGAAGATCTGGCAAAAAAAATGCCGTCGGCAATTCTTGCAGCATCAGTCAATCTTGAAACTGCCGAAAAAATACAGAAATTATTTAATAATGATTATTTAAGAGTATATACAGGAACAGATATAATCGGTGCAGAGCTTGGCGGAGCACTGAAAAACTGTCTTGCTATAGCTGCTGGTATGGCGGACGGACTGGAACTTGGGGACAATTCCAAAGCAGCCCTTCTTACAAGAGGGATAAATGAAATAATAAGAATAGGAGAATACTACGGAGCAGATCCAAAGACTTTTTTCGGATTGTCCGGTCTTGGTGACATTATAGTTACCTGTACAAGTAAACACAGCAGAAACAGATTCGTAGGCGAGCAGCTCGGTAAAGGAAGAAAACTTGCGGAAATATTAGAGAGTATGAACGGTATTTCAGAAGGATCAGAAACAATAAAAGCGCTTTATAATATTATTGTTGATGAAAGCATAAATGCACCTATTTTTACTGAATTATACAAAGTTCTTTATGAAGATGAAACTCTGGAAAATTTATTTTATAACCTAATGAGTAGAAAACTAAAGTCAGAATTTTAGATGGAGATAAGAGTATGGAAAAAGAATATAATTTAATTGATTTATATTTGAAGGATATTCAAAAGTATGAATTATTGAATAGAGAAGAAGAATATGAATTCTTTAGAAAAATCAAGGAGGACGATTCTCAGGATGCAAGACACGAGCTTATTTTGTCTAATTTAAGGCTTGTAATAAGTATTGCAAAAAAATCTTTGGGGAACGGACTTCCGCTTATTGATCTGATAAGTGAAGGTAATATTGGTTTAATCAAAGCAATCAATAAATTCGACTATACTAAAGGACATAGATTTAGTACATATGCAGTGTGGTGGATAAAGCAGTCTATAAAAAAGGCTATTATTAATAAAGGAAGGGATATAAGAATACCCTCATATAAATATGAACAGCTTGCAAAAGTAAATAAAGTGATGGTTAACTACATAAATGACCACGGCGAGACGCCAAGCGTGGCTTATATAGCAGAACAGCTGGAAATAAAGGAATATAAGGTAAGTCTCCTTATAAATGAATTTCAGGATATAATATCATTGAATGATGTCATAGGAGATAATATCTTTTTGGAAGATGTAATAGGGAATGAAGATAACATAGAAGAAAAAATAATAAAGAATGACCAGATAAACAAAATGCGCGAACTTCTTGATAATATATTGAGTGAAAGAGAAAGAGAGATAATAGAACTCAGATATGGGTTATACAACAATAAAATGCATACCCTGAAAGAAATAGGCGATGAGCTGAATATAACAAGAGAGAGGGTAAGGCAGATAGAGAAAAAAGCAATTACAAAACTAAAATCTCATTTTCATGAGTTTTTTAAATAATACAAAGGAGGAATAATGCTAAATATAACAGTAAATAGAAAAGATTTTCTCAAAGGAATACAGATAGTAGAAAATGCAGTGTCGGAAAATAAAATCAGACCTGTAATTTCGGGTATTTTTATAGAAGCGAGAGAAAATGAAATATTTTTGAAAGGTACTGATCTTGAATTATCAATAAACTTTAAGATAAACGGAGAAGTGAAAGAAAATGGCAAAATAGTCATTAAATATAAGCTTATAGAAGAATTTTTGAAGCAGATAGAGGATGAATTCATAGAGCTTATAGAAGAAAGCGGAAAAATAATAATAAAAACAGGAAAAATAAATTCGGAATTCTCTACTTATGATCCTGAAAACTATCCTGCCACACCTATTCTGGAATTAGGCGTAGAATATAATTTTGATAAGCAGAAGCTTTTGGAATCTATAGAAAAAGCCAGAATAGCAGCCTCACTTACACCTGAGAATCTTGCAGTTAACTGTATCAGATTTGAAATAGAGGAAAATAAGCTAAAGCTGGTATCTTCAGATACATACAGACTGATTTATCTTGAGGAAGAACTGGATGAAGAAGAGAAAAATAAAGAAAGTCTGAGTGTGAGCATACCTTTGAAGACAATGGACGGTCTTCTGAAAATTATGAAACTTACAAGTGAGGATAAAATTGTTTTAAAATCTGACGGAACAAAAGTATACTTTCGGATGGGAGATGTGGAAATTCTTACAAGGGTAATTGAATTACAGTTCCCTGATTATAAAGCAATTTTAACAGGCGCCCAGTATGATAAAAAAATACTTCTTAATACAAAGGATTTTATTTCTGTATTAAAAAGAACACTTATATTCGTACGGGATAACTATGAAGCTAAAAACAGCGGAATATTCAGTTTTGAAAATGATAAGCTTTTTTTGAACGGAATTAGTGAAAATGCCAAAATAAAAGAAGAAATACCAATTATAAAAGAAGGGGAAGATATTAAGATTTCCCTGAATGTAAAATTTTTACTGGATTATATTTCTACTATTACAGGAGAAGTTACGCAGCTGAAAATGCTTAATTCAAAGAGTTCGGTATTAATAACAGAAGAAAAAAATGATAAGTCACTGTATCTGACAATGCCTTTGGCACTCAGAGATTAATACCTTATCAAAATACACCTGAGTTATGAGTGTATTAAAATAAAAATATAGCAGTAGTGTAATTAGGAGGAAACATGGGAGCCTGGGGATATGGGTGTTTAGAAAATGATACAGCCCTTGATTTTATAGGTTATTTAGAAAATTATAAGGGGAAGGAACCGAGTTTAAAGAAAATATTAAGAGAAATGGAATATGATGCAGAATATGTGGATTCGGATGTAGATGCCGAGATTCTTGCACTTGCAGCGGTAATTCTGAATCAGGAAAGGATAGTGGAATTTACAGAAATAACGGAAGAAGTTCCATATCTGCCGCATACAAAAGATGATATAAAAGTATTAAAAGAACAGATCGAAGATATAGTTGCCAATTCTGAAAGTCATGAGCTTTATGAATTATGGGAAGAGGCTGAAGAAGAAGACTTTAATGAATGGAAACAGGAAGTGGAAGATTTGGCAGAAGCTTTATCAGATCTTTTGAAATAGCAAAAAGGAGAGAAAACCTCTCCTTTTTACATTAGTATTTATTAAAATATAATTTCGGTTTTG
>JAITVW010000304.1 GCA_031285605.1 Fusobacteriales bacterium
CTATCACTTATTAACAAATTATACTCTGGAAAAAATTCAAAGTCAACGTTATTTTTTATTTTAATAAATCTAAGATTAATCCATACTTTCTCAAAGAATAATATATTACTTAAAAATTATTTTTCAAAAGGAGAAAATCATTTGTATATACTGGGAAAAAGAGTTTATTGAAATAAAGCATATAAAATGATTTTATGTTATAATATAAAAGAGAAATTTTTAAAGTTATAAAAAATTATTATATATAGAAATGAGGGAATTCATGCCGAGAACTTTGGAAAATAACGGGAAACTGCTTAAATACCTGAAAGAAAAATATGCCGAGTTGGATAAACCGGTATTTGAAGAAAGGCTTGAAAAAGAGAAAAAAAAGACGCTTGACAAAGTGGAGAGAAACCCTTATCAGAAAGATTATGCACGGCTTATTCATTCATCTTCATTCAGATGTCTTCAGGGAAAAATGCAGCTTCTGGATGTTAACTATGCAGAGCACTATAGAAACCGGCTTACGCATAGTATAGAAGTATCGCAGATAGCAAGAGGAATAGTGGATTATTTTATAAGTATTTTTCCTGACGAGCTTGGGGATGAGAATTTCTATTCCATAAAGGATAACTATGTTTTGGAGTTTTCTTCACTGGCACACGATTTGGGAAATCCCCCTTTTGGTCATTACGGCGAGATGGTTCTGGACAGACTTGCGGTGGAAAACGGACTTGAAGGTTTTGAAGGGAATGCACAGACACTGCGGATATTAACAAGGCTTGAGCGGGCAAAGGGCGGAATACACGGTCTTAATCTCTCTAAAAGAAGTCTTTTGTCAATAGTAAAGTCTTTTAATAAAAATACAGAAAGACAGAAAAGATTTTTATATACCGACGACTATGAAGTAATAAAGTCTATTGCGGATAAAACAGGAATAAAGCCCATGACGCTTGATGCACAGATAATGGATCTTGCCGATGAAATAGCATATATAGGTCATGATCTGGAAGATGCCCTGAATCTGAAGTTCTTTAATGACAGAGAATTTATGAATCAGCTGAAAAAAGAAAAATTAAGCAGCAGGGAATATGAGCTTGTAAAAAATATTTTTGAAAATGCCCATGAAGAAGCGGAAGAATCAAATACAACAGAAGAATACAGCAAGATTTTCAGAAAAAATGTAAGGGGAAATATAGTAAATGATCTGATACAGGATATTATCTGTGTAGAGGAAAACGGGGAAAGAAGATTATACTTCAATGAATACGGTAATCTGGCTTTAGAGCTGAAAAAGCTCATATTCAAACTGATTAACAGAGAAAGCAATGTTGTGATTTATGAAAAACGGGGGGAAATAATCTTAAGAGGTCTTTTTGAGCTGTTTATGGATGAAAAGTTTAACAGAAACGGAATATTGCTTCCGGAAGAATACAGGATAAACTGGAAATCTGACAAAGAACGGAATATCATAGATTATTTGTCAGGAATGATGGATTTATATACTGTAGAACTGTATGAAAAATATTTTGGCGCCGATAAACTGAACGAAGTATATATTAGCTATAAAGAAAAGGCAGAATAAGAATTTTTGAAATTTTGGTTTTTATTGATTATGTACTTTTTAATATGGTACAATATAAGAAATAATAAAACATAAAAATAACAGGGGAAACCAAAGTTTTAGAGCTTTCTTCAAGGCGCCGGCTAACCGGCAGAAAAAATTTAATATTAAATAAAGAGGTGTAATATGCATTCAGGATTCATAGCAATAGTAGGAAGACCCAATGTAGGCAAATCTACTATGATGAATAAACTAATCGAAGAGAAAGTGGCAATAGTTTCAAATAAATCCGGAACAACAAGAGACAGAATAAAAGGAATAGTGAATAAAGGGGAAAATCAGTATATTTTTATGGATACTCCGGGAATTCACAAACCCAGACATCTTTTGGGAGAGCATATGACCAATGTAGCATTGGAAACATTAAAAGGAGTAGATGCAATAATGTTTCTGCTGGACGGAACTCAGGAAATAAGCACAGGTGATGAATTTGTAAATGATCATGTAAAAGCTGTGAATACTCCTGTAGTATTGGTAATAAATAAAACAGATAAATTGAGCGATCGGGAAATACAGGATAAGTTTCTGGAAATAAAGGAAAAACTGGGAGATTTTGATAAGATTATCACAATAGCTGCCGAATATGGAATAGGAATGCATAAAATATATGATGAGCTTCGGGAATATCTTACATCAGATGTTTGGTACTATCCGAAAGATATGTATACCGATATTTCGATAAATAAAATGGTAAGAGAAATAGTAAGAGAAAAGCTTCTGTTTTATACAAAAGATGAAATACCTCACAGTATAGCCATAGAAATAATAGATATAGACAATACTTCCAAGACAGCCGGATACGATATAAATATATATGTGGAAAGAGATTCCCAAAAGGGAATTATTATAGGCAAGGACGGAAATCTTCTGAAAAAGGCAGGAAGAGAAGCAAGACTTGAAATA
>JAITVW010000309.1 GCA_031285605.1 Fusobacteriales bacterium
TTCCTGATTTTGTATAAGTTTTTTTATCTTAAAATATGATTTTTTAAGCTCTACGCCTGTAGAATTAAAAAGATATTCTACCAGTTCATTCTGCAATTCCTGAAGTCTGCTGTTCAGATTTTTTATCGAATATAGTTCCAGAACTGCATTTATTACTACTCCGCGTCCTTTTCTGACCGTTTTTGTTTTTATTGATTTTATAAACTTCTGTGTTCCGAGATATTCTCTTACCAGATTATTTATAGTTTTATATGTTACTGTGATTTCACCGTTTTTACTTTTTATTACTTTATTTTCAGAGTATTTCGTCAGTCTGTGGATAAAATATAAAACGAAAATTATCAGATATACTATTATCAACAGTATTAAAATTATAATTACCTGTGGATCGGATAAATCTATTCTTCGATATATCACTTCCAGATATCCAGTCTTCATAATTAAATCTGATAAACCCAGTCCTATTACAATAAGACTCCCGGAAATTATTGATAACCAAGCCAAAAATACTAAAAATGTTGTCATTTTTACCTCCTTACGAATGTCCGGTGCAGTAATCCGTACTTTTTCAGCCGGACGTGCACTACACCAATTCATATTCTGTTAAATAACAAAGCTCTTGACTCTGCCATATTTCGTTATCTTTAAGTCATTGTTTATAATTTACTTTCATCCACTATTTCTTCAGCATCCAAAGGTTTTACTTCTGCATTTTCCAATTTTGATGCATCATCTTTAACTATTTTCTGAATATATACATTTACTTCCTGTACTTTCAGACCTGTCATTTCAGTTATTGCCTTAACTACTCTTTTTTGTATTTCCCCGGCCAGCGCCGGAAGCTGAAATCCCATTTTTGCTATTACATAAAGATCTATTGTACATTCAGTTTCTCCCACTTCTACCTCAATTCCTTTATTCCCGGAAGATGAAACAGATTTAAAAAATTTTGTAAATTCATTTTTCGGTTCCGAACCTGCCAAACTGTATACACCTTCCACATCTGAAGCAACCGAACTCGCTATTGTAGCTACTACTTCCGAAGAAATGCTTATATTTCCTAAATCATTCATATTTGTTCCTCCTAAATTTTAATTATTAAAATGTGTTTCAATAAAGTTTGTAAATATATCTCCGCTTTCAAAATCCTCATTTTCAAGAACCATTAAATGAAAAGGTATTGTAGTATCTATTCCTTCAATTATAAATTCTCCCAGAGCTCTTTTCATTCTTGTTACAGCTTCTTCTCTTGTATTACCCCATACCACCAGTTTTGCTATCATTGAGTCATATTGCGGAGGTATTTCATAGCCCTGATAAGAATGTGAATCCACTCTTACACCCACTCCTCCGGATGTTACATATTTTTCAAGAGTTCCCACCGAAGGAAGAAAATTATTTGCCGGATCTTCTGCATTTATTCTGCATTCTATTGCATGTCCTTTTATGTGTATATCTTTTTGTGCAAAGCTTAATTTTTCACCGGCTGCTACTCTGATTTGCTCTTTTATCAGATCTACGCCTGTTATTTCTTCTGAAATTGTATGTTCTACCTGTATTCTTGTATTCATCTCCATAAAATAGAAATTTCCGCTTTTATCTACAAGAAATTCCAATGTTCCCACACTGTCATATTTTATTCCTTTAGCAAGCGCCACAGCTGTTTTTCCCATTTTTTCTCTTATACTTTTGTTTATTCCTGCAGAAGGCGCCTCCTCTATAAGCTTTTGATGTCTTCTTTGTATAGAACAGTCTCTTTCTCCAAGATGAACTACATTTCCAAATTTATCTCCGATTATCTGAATTTCCACATGTCTTGGCTCTTCCACGTATTTTTCTATATATACATCCGGATTTCCAAATGCTGCCTGTGCTTCTGTCTGTGCGGCCACCATATTTTCTTCCAGTTCTTTTTCGTTTCTTGCTATTCTCATCCCTTTTCCGCCTCCGCCGGCAGTTGCTTTTATAATAACAGGATAAGTTATTTCTTTTTTGGCAAGAATCCTTGCCGCTTTTATATCTTTTATTATTCCGTCAGATCCTTTAGTAATAGGGACTTTATGTGCAATTGCAGTGGCTCTGGCAGTTGCCTTGTCTCCCATTTGACTGATAATTTCAGGACTTGGTCCTATAAATACTATATTATTTTCGGCACATATTTTTGCGAATCCTGCATTTTCTGAAAGAAATCCGTATCCCGGATGTATTCCTTCAGCTTCTGTTACAAGTGCGGCTGAAATTATATTCGGTATTTTCAGATATGATTCTGACGCACTTGCAGGCCCTATACATACAGCCTCATCAGCAAGTTTCACATGTAATGATTCTTTATCTGCCTCTGAATATACTGCTACTGTCTTAATACCAAGCTCTCTAGCTGCCCTGATAACCCTAACAGCAATTTCTCCCCTATTGGCAACTAATATTTTTTTAAACATTTTTCCTCCTAATATTATTCACTTATCTCAATCTCAAATAAATTTTTCCCGTAATCTACGATTGATTGATCTGCCACGAATATTTCCGTAAGTATCCCGCTCACAGGAGCTTTTACATCGGTTGCTACCCCTATAGCTTCTATTATGGCAAGTTTCACACCCTCTTTTACTTCCATTTCTTTTTCAATATTTAAAAATTTAATTTTCCCAACATTTTTAGATTTTACAATTTCTTTTGCCGGTTCAGGCTCTTCAATAAAAACTATTTTTTCCTGAACACTCTGGAAATTAGTATTCGGACTCTTGGTATTCTTCAAATGCAGCTTTTCTGCCCCGATATTTACCTTAATTTCACCCAAGTCTTCTTCCTTTATAAGTTTCATTAACTCCTTTATTTCTTTTAATTCCATTTTTCCTCCTGCAAAAAATCTTTATATAATTTTATCACACAGTTGTTCTTTTTGCAATCTAATAGTTACAGACAGCTTAAAGAGCTGTTTTTTTCATAATCAGAATTTTTTAATTTTATTGTAAATTTTATCTTGCATAAACTATAAAATACCTGAAACCATTAATGCCAAAACTTCTGCATTCATTCCTCCGGTTTCAGTATAAGCATATAAGCCGGAACATCGCTGATCCCTTCTGCAAAAGTATCACTATTTTATTTTTATCTTTTTATAACTGAATAATTGTGAAAGTTCCTCTATAAATTTTGCCGTAATGCTTACTCTGTATTTCTCGCTTAGTTTTATTATCTCTTTTTTACCGGCTTCATTTACTGCAAAATATACCTGATTTAGTCCTTTATTTTTTGTTATGACTTTTTTCATCTGAACCATTTGTCCTTTTGTTTCTTCATCTATCAGTATATACAGTTTCAGTCTGTGATTTTCGTCTATATCTTTCAGTGAACTTATATTTGTCATATGAATATTAAGCCTGCCGCTGTTATCGGAAGATACCGTACCTTCTACTATTACTGCATTCCCGTCAAATATTTCATGGCCGAAATTTATGTAATCCCTTGGGAAACAAACTACTTCCGCCTTTGTACCGTAATCCTCCGTAAAGAATCTTGCCATTGGTTCCCCGGTTTTCTTTGTGATCATTTTTTTTATATCTTTTACAAGACCTATTACCCGCACTCTTTTCCCCTGTTTTAGACTGTCCATGCGTGTTTTATCTATTGTTCTCATAAGAAGTTTATAATTATCAAGAGGATGCTTTGAAAGATAAACTCCCAAAAATTCTTTTTCCTTTTCCAAAAGAATACTTTCACTGTATTCTTCGGATTTTTCCATTGAAAACAAACCTATTTTCTGAGATTTCCCCCCAAATAATATCATCTGAAGATCCTCTTCGGAATTGAATTTTTTATCACACCATTCCAAAACCTTATCTATTGATGAAAACATCTCTTTTCTGTTATTGTGTATTTTATCAAGACTTCCGGAAAATACAAATGCTTCCAGCTGTTTTTTATTCAATCCTTCTTTTTTCAGATTATATACAAAATCTTCATAAGAATCAAATTTTTCATTCTTTCTCACTTCTATTACTTTCTTTACTATATTTATTCCTACATGCTTTATTGCCAGAAGTCCGAAACGTATTCCGTCTTTTTCTGCAAGAAACTCATATGCTGACAAATTAACATCCGGAAGAAGAACTCTTACTCCTTTATCTCTTGCCTCATTTATAAACAGTGAAAGCCTGTCTATATTATACATTTCCGTAGACATCGTTGCAGCAAAAAATTCTTTAAAATAATTGGTTTTCAAATATGCCGTCCAGTAAGCTACCAGAGCATAAGCCACCGAGTGTGACTTTGGAAATCCATATCCCGAGAATTTATCTATAAGGTTAAATATCTCTTCAGCCTTGTCAGGAGTAATATTATTTTCTACCGCCCTTTTTATAAATACTTCTCTGTTCTGCGCCATTAATTCCGGAATTTTTTTACCCATTGCACGCCGGAGACTGTCTCCTTCACCCATTGTATAATTAGCAAGTACATTCACTATTTTTAATACCTGTTCCTGATAAAGTATAACTCCGTATGTTTCGCTCAATATATCTATTAAAGCTTCATGAGGATACTTTATTGCGGCACCTTCATTCTTGCTCGCTATAAAATCGTCGACCATTCCGCTCCGCAGAGGTCCCGGTCTATACAGAGCCAAAAGCGCCACTATATCTTCAAACTTTTCTATTTTCATCTTTTGCATAAGTCTTCTTATCCCAATGGATTCACACTGGAAAACTCCGAGTGTATCCCCTGCACTGAGCATTTTGTATGTTTCTTCATCATCAAGAGGTATATCGTCCGGTACCATGACTTTTCCCTGTGTTATTTTTATATTTTCCATTGTTTTTCTGAGGATAGTCAGGTTTTTCAGTCCGAGAAAGTCCATCTTGAGTATTCCCAAATCTTCCAGTTCTTTCATCTGATACTGCGTAGACAGAAAAGAAGCCCGCCCATCTGAATAAGTAGGAATTTCATCATCCAGAACATCTTTGGAAATAACCATACCCGCCGCATGAACCGAAGCATGTCTTACTTTTCCCTCCAGCTTCAGAGAGTAATCTATCATATCTCTTACTTCATTGTCACTGTTATAAAGAGTTTTTAATTCACGTACATTCTTTACGGCATCTTCCAGCTCGGAAAAATGCGGTATTAATTTTGCCACTTTATCTACTTTTTTCAGATTAATATCAAGGACTCTTCCTACATCCCTGATTGCTGCCCTTGCTTTCAGAGTCCCGAATGTGATTATATGCGCTACCTTTTCATGTCCGTATTTTTTTACTACATAATCTATTACTTCTTCTCTTTGTTCCTGATCAAAATCTATATCTATATCAGGCATTGAAATTCTTTCAGGATTCAAAAAACGTTCAAAAATCAGATTATACTTTATAGGATCGATCTCAGTTATATTCAGGGCATATGAAACAATGCTCCCTGCTGATGATCCTCTTCCCGGTCCTACATAAATACCGTTATCCTTTGCATATTTTATAAAATCCCATACTATTATAAAGTACCCGTTGTATCCCATTTTATTTATTATATCAAGTTCGTACTCTGCTCTTTCTGTTATTTTTTCCTCCAAAGGATTACCGTATTTCTTTTTCAATCCGTCATATACCAGCTCTCTGATATACCCTGCCTCACTTTTTCCCTCGGGAAGATTATATTCGGGAAATTTGAATTTATCAAATTCAAAGCTTACATTACATCCTCTTGCTATTTTCACACTATTTTCAATCGCTTTTTCATATCCTGAAAAATTTTCCTTCATCTGTTCCGCCGATTTCAGATAAAGATCATTATACTTTAACTCTGTATTTTCAGAATTTATTTTAGTTCCGTCCTTTATCGAAATCATTATTTTCTGAAGGACACTGTCACCGAAATTAGCATAATATATGTCGTTGGCAGCCACATATCCCGCATTGCATTCTTCTGCCATCTCTATGTACAGCTTTACTTTGTCTCTCAACTTTTCAGCGGCAGGCACTTCCACATAAAAATATTCTCCGAAATCCTGTACAAGCTTCGTTATTATATTTTTAAATTCACTGTATTTATATGTCAGTACAGATTCAGTAAGCTCGCTGTTTATTCCTCCGGAAAGTATAAACAGACCTTCGGAATATTTTTTTAATTCCTCGTATCTGATTTTATTTCTGCTTCTGTTAAATCTGCTGAATGACAGTGATGAAAGCTTACACAGATTCTTATAGCCTGTCTGGTTCCTCGCAAGTAAAGTAAGTGAATATTCTCCTTCGGAAAAAAAACCATCCATAAATATTTCAAGACCGATTATGGGCTTTATTCCCTTTTTTAATGCCTTTTCATAAAATTCGACCACGCCGAACATAGCTGTGTCAGTCACGGCTAATTGTTTTATATCCAGTTTTTTCGCCCTGTCCAGATATTCTTCTATTTTGCCTACACCCTCCAGAAGTGAATACTCTGTATGCAGTTTCAAATGTACAAACTCTTCTCTCATCATCCAATCACCAATTTAGATTAATTTTTCCAAAATTTGCGCTACTCCGTCTTTATTATTAGCCGCCGTAATTTTTTCCTTATCGGATACTTCTTTCAGATTTTCAAATGAAGTATATTTTTTAAAACGAAAAATCCAAATTAACCGGTGACTTTCAATACCAAAATACCTGCACTTACCAAATATACACTTAACCCGTAAAACATCCGGCAGTCTGTACCCTGTTATCTCTGTCTTATTTTCAATTTTCAAAATGCCGATAAAGTACTGTAAATCTTACTCGTCATATCCAAGTTCCTTCAAAAAATCTTTTTTCTTTCTCCAGTTTTTCTTCACTTTTACCCATAAATTTAAAAAAACTTTTTTCTCAAGAAGATTTTCTATT
>JAITVW010000022.1 GCA_031285605.1 Fusobacteriales bacterium
GAGAAGTACCGGTACAGGGCTCAGCGGAGGAGCACTTCCGGTAAAAGGCGGAATTGTGATTTCCATGGAAAAATTCGGGAAAATACTCAATATTGATACTGATAATTTTCAGATAACCACAGAACCGTTTGTCATAAATTATGTTTTACAGCAGGCAGTAAAAGAAAAGGGACTTTTTTATCCTCCCGATCCTGCTAATTACAAAGACTGCTCTATCGGAGGAAACATATCTGAAAATTCCGGTGGTCCCAAAGCTGTCAAATACGGTACTACCAAAGATTACGTTCTCAGTCTTGAAGTAGTACTTGCCAGCGGGGATATTATACACACAGGAAGAAATCTTATAAAAGATGTTGCAGGCTATAATCTGACACAGCTTTTTGTAGGAAGTGAGGGAACACTCGGAATTATTACCAAGGCTACGTTAAAGCTCCTTCCTGTCGTAAAAGAAAATGTACTTATGCTGATGTCATTTACTTCTGTTGAGGATGCGGGAAAAGCTGTAAATACTATTTTGAATACTGGAATTATTCCAAGTTCTCTTGAATTCATGGAAAGAAATGCCCTTATAATATCCAAAGATCATATAAATGCCGAATTTCCTCCTGTAAATGAAAAAACTCAGGCACATCTTATAGTAGAACTTGACGGCAATGATTACAAAAAACTTCTTGAAGAAAGAGAAATCCTGAAAAAAGCAGTAGAAAATGCTGATAATCCTGAATTTATTCTCTTTGCCAATTCAGAAGAAGAAAAAGAACAGATATGGACACTGCGTAGAAATACAGGAACAGCCGTAGGAGATAAAGACGTTTATAAGGAACAGGATATTTCCATACCGCGTGCCAATATCCCGAAAGCAGTAAATTATATCAATAACTGGTGTCTGAAATACGGATATACTGCCGCATGCTACGGACATGCAGGAGACGGAAATATCCATGCAAATATTTTGCGTTCGGGAGTTTCCGATGATATATGGAATAATAAGCTGAAACTACACTTAAAAGAGCTTTTCGACTACATCTGCAATACTCTGAACGGCTCAGTTACCGGAGAACACGGAATAGGCTTTGTTCAGAGAGAATATCTTCCGGTTATGATAGACAAAACTACACTTAATATAATGAAAAATATAAAGACTCTTCTTGACCCGAATAATATTATTAATCCGGGGAAAATTTTTCTGGATTAGACACAGTTTATGATATACAAAAGTTAAATAAAAAAATATTTTGACACCGTCAAAACAATAAAAAAGTTATGTTTACATTAAGTTCACATAACTTTTTATTATATTATTTTAATTCATTATTAAAATTTTTTTCTGCATCTTCAAGACAACTGTTTAAAACAGCGATATTGCAAGTTTCCTGCCGGCTTTTCCTCATTATTTCAAATGTCTCCCTGTCATAATGTATTTCCATTTTTAGTATCTAAAAGTTTTTTATATCATTAAATACCACAAAAACCATCAAACCTATAAGAAGACTAAAGCCTATTACATGAAATTTTTCTTCAAGCTTTTTATTTATCTTTATTCCTGTCATTTCCAAAAATACAAATATGATTCTGCCGCCGTCAAGTGCCGGAAACGGTAAAAGATTCAGCAGTCCTATATTTAGTGATATCAGCACGAAGAAATTCAGCAGTATTATAAATCCGCCGCTGGAATAAGCTTCTCCTACCACTTTAGTAAGTCCTACCGGACCTGTAAGATTGTTTAATCCTACTTTACCTGTTACCAGCCCTGCCAGTCCTTTTATCATCTCTTCCATTATTTTGAAAAATGAAAGAAAGGACAGCTTTGCCCTGTCAAGAGAATTCATTTTCAGAGCATCTACTTCCACTCCCAGTATATAATTATTTCCCTCTCCTGATGTAAGTTTTGTTTTCAAATCTATCTCTTCATTGTCTCTTAAGACTTTTAAATCTATATCCTGCCCTTTATATCCGCTGACATTTAATTCTATAATATTTTTCGTAAGCTCCTGCCAGTCATTTATTTTATTTCCGTTAAAAGAAGTTATGATGTCTCCTTTTTGCAAAACACTGCCTGCTTCTGCAGATACTGCAATATTTTTTACTTTTGCCGGTATATCTTTAGTTGAGATTACACCTGTTATAGAAAATAAAATAAATAATGCGATTATCCCTGACAAAAAATTCATAAAGACTCCTGCACTTAGTACTATTAGTCTTTTCAAAGGATTTTTCGTGTTAAACCCGTTTTCTGCTCCCGATTCCATTCCGTCTATGCTCACAAAACCTCCGAAAGGAATTGCCCTTATAGAGTAGACTGTTGTTTTTATTTTTTTTGATATAAGTTTCGGTCCCATACCCACTGCAAATTCCAGTACAGGCATATGAAACATCTTCGCTGTCATAAAATGTCCGAATTCGTGGATAAATACGATTATCCCTAATAAAAGTACTGTAATTATTATACTCATAATCTCTCCTTTATCTGAATCTTCTTATATTATATAACAGTTTTGAAATTATTACTATTGACATTTTTTATTAGAAATTATATTATAAGATTATACTCTTCGGGGCAGGGTGTGATTCCCTACCGGCGGTAAAGTCCGCAAGCCTGTTTTTTTTACAGGCACGAACCGGTTAGATTCCGGTACCGACAGTTATAGTCTGGATGAAAGAAGATTTTTATGCTGCTTTCTTTCATTGCTTGATGAAAGTTTTTTTATTTTGGGAGGACTTCATATTATGGATAAGAAATTCAGGTTTTTCAGCAATATCCTTATAATTATTGCAGCAGCTATGTGGGGAATAGATGGTGTGCTTCTTACTCCGTCATATTTTTCGGTATTTCATTTTTATAATGTGGAATTTATTGTGTTTGCAGCACATTTTATTCCTTTTATATTTTTGAGTATTTTTATGTTTAAAAAGTATAAATATTTAAAAGAATTTACTCTGAGTGATATAACATACTTTTTTCTGATTGCCCTGTTCGGAGGTGTCACAGGTACGCTTTCTATGGTAAAAGCTCTGCAGCTCAGTGAGTTCAGCCAATACAGCATTGTTATACTGCTTCAGAAATTACAGCCTGTTTTTGCTATTTTACTTGCAGCAATACTGCTAAAGGAAAAACCCGGTAAGAAGTTTTACTTTCTGGCCTTAGTTGCTGTGTGTTCCGGTTATATACTTGCTTTTGGCTTCAAAAGCCCTATGCTTCTGGAAAAAAATAATGTACAGGCATGTTTATACTCTGTTCTTGCTGCTTTTTCTTTTGGAAGCGGTACAGTATTCGGAAGAAAGGTTTTAAATAAATATGATTTTTCCACAAGTACTTTTTACAGATTTACATTTACAGCTCTTATTCTGTTTGTAATACTTCTGTTCAAAAAAGAACTCGGAACTGTATATTCATTTACGGCCAATAAAGACATGATTTTTCTTGCATTATTTATTGCTTTTTTCGGACTTTTGGCTGTATTTATATATTATTTGGGATTAAAAAGAACTTCTGCATCTGTAGCCACTCTTTGTGAACTGGCATTTCCCCTGACTTCAGTGGTTTTAGAGGGAGTCCTGAGACACAGAGTTCTCAGTTTTATTCAGATTATCGCTGCTTTAGTTCTGATTTCTTCAATTTTATATCTGAATTTTTCAAATATTAATTCTGAAGAAAAATTTGAGAAAAGCTGATCTAATTTCAATGCAGAAATTAAAAAACGGAGTTTGTCCTTCATTCAGGGTTTACTCCGTTTTATTATATAAGTCCTAATTTTATCATTGCTTTATATACTCCGTCATCATCAATGGAGTCTGTTACCATATCGGCGCACTCTTTCAGATTATCACTCCCGTTTCCCATGGCAATTCCTATTTTTGAAGCTTTCAAAAGCTCTATATCATTATCACCGTCACCAATGGAAACTATTTCTGAAAAATCTATACCGAGATTTTCCAGTAAAATTTTTACTCCTGTCTGCTTTGATACTGATTTTGAAATAATATCCACACCTGCTTCATTCCATCTGAGAATACGCATGTTATTCTGCTCCGCTGTTTCTATAAGAATATTGTCATATCTGCTCCCTGCAAAAATCCACAGACAATTTCCCGGAATATATCTTTCTCCAAGCTTTTGAGGCATATACTCTATATCTATGACATCCAGATCGTTCATTTTTTCCGGATGTAAATTCAGATATGTTCCGTCATTATTTAGAATTCCATATGAAAAATCATTTTTCTTTGCCAGTTCAAATATAACTCCGGCTTTTTCTTCATCTATTATCCGGTCATATATTATTTTGTTTTCAAGCCATACAGTATGACCATTCAAAAATACTGCATTCTTTATGGAAAGTTTACCAAGATATTCATTTATTGTATACTTTGGTCTTCCTGTGGCTATAACAGGTATTATGCCTGATTTTTTCAGTAATTCTATTGCTTTTTCCGTATTTTCTCTCATTGTATGATCTTTTTTTGATACAAGTGTATCATCAAAATCAAAAAATACTGCCTTTATCATTTAGAATCCTCCATTATAATTAAACACAAAAAGGTTCAATCATATTAATTTTTTAATAAAAATTGAACTGTAGTTTCTGCATTAATTTGTATAAACTCCGTAAAAACTTTGATTTTAAAAATCTTTTTCTTCAAACATGGCATCATCCATATCTTCATACCCAATACCGCTTGGTATAATCGTAAATACTTTATCGGTGATCTTAGAAAGCTGTGCATCCATGGCATAAGCTGTTCCACTCACAAAATCTATTACTCTCTGTCCTATTTCAAAACCTAAAAATTCCAAACTAAAAGTAACCACCTTTTTCTCTTTTATAGAATCCGCAATTAATCTTGAATCCTCAAAAGTTTTCGGCCTTATTATTGATACTGAACTCACTCTCATCTTACCACCTTCTTCTCGTCTTGCACCGCCAAAAATATTTACAATCTTTCTGTTTTCATCGTTTATATTAGTCTCTATAGGCTGTGATTTTATCTGCACGTGTTTTTTAGGCTCATAATACTCCTCTTCAAACTCGTCTTTTTCATCATAATTCATGCCTATCATTTCCAGAATTTTTTTAAACACCTTTTTCCCTCCTATTCAAACAGCCTGCTGCCGATCCTCACTATTGTAGCACCCTCCATCAAGGCTTCCTTATAGTCATTTGACATTCCCATTGATAATTCATCTAAATTCAGATTATATTTTTTATTTATATCATTCTTAGCTTCAAATGTTTCTCTGAAATATTTCCTTAATTCACTTTTATCATCTGTTAAAGGAGCCATTGTCATAAAACCTCTTATATTTATATTATCAGCTCTTACTTTAAATATGTCTGATAAATCTGATACGCTAAAACCTGTTTTTGTTTCCTCATGACTGACATTGACCTGTATCAGTACATCTACTTTTCTCCCGATTTCACAGGCTTTTTCATTTACTTCCTCAAGTAAAGAAATGGCATCTATAGAATGTATCAAATTAACACGCTTAATTATATACTTTATTTTATTTTTTTGCAAGCGTCCGATAAAATCCCACCTTAAGTCAGGATTATCAATAGTTTTAATCTTGTCTCTAAATAACTGTGCCTTATTTTCTCCAAAATAGCTAAACCCCATATTAACTATTCTGCGGTGTTCTTCAATGTCAAAATATTTTGTTACAAATAAAATTTTTACTTTTTCAGGATAAGGTGAATATTTTTTTATATCATTTTCTATTTTACTGTAATTTTCTATGATTTTATCTTTATTAAGTTCCATGCTGTCTCCTCATATAAATTCTACGAACACTTCATTGGCAAGCATTACACCTTTTTTAGTAAGTATTATTCTGTTATTTTCTTTTTTAAGAAGTCCGTTCTCCAATAATTTCTCTACTCTGCTGTCATTAAAATACGATACTCCCGTATCCAAAAGTCTAAGCCCCAAGATTATTTCCATTTTTTCTTTTTCAGCTTTGTCTACATTCTCAATGCTGCTGATATCTGCAGGCAATTCTTTATTATCTATCATTTTATAATACTTATACAAATTTTTCACATTTTTATATCTCTGATCATTATAACAGCTGGAAGAATTTATTCCCAATCCTATGAATTCCTTGTTTTCCCAGTATTTTACATTATGTCTTGCTTTTTTCCCCGGCTTTGCAAAATTGGATATTTCATAATGAATATACCCGTCTTTTGTCAATTCTTCTATTATTGTTTCGTACATACGCGCTTCAAGATCAATATCAGTTTCCTCTATCAGTCCGTTTTCCCTTTGTTTCCAGAATAACGTTCCTTCCTCCCATATAAGGGAATAAACGGATATGTGATCAGGACTTATTTCTTTTATTATTCCGATATCATTATAAACATCCTCAAGAGTCTGCCCGGGTATACCAAACATCAAATCTACAGTTATATTGTCAAAGCCTGCTTCCCTTGATTTTTTGTATGTTTCCAGTGCCTGCATACCATTATGGTTTCGCCCTGCCGTTTTCAACACATGATCCTGAAAGCTCTGAATCCCTATACTGAGTCTGTTTACTCCCGCTTTTATATATTTGTGAAAATCTTCGATACTGTAATTAAGAGGATTTATTTCTGCTGTTACTTCTGCATTTTCTTTCACTTTCAATGCTGAAAGTATTTTGGCAAAATTGTCAGCCCCTATTAATCCCGGAGTTCCCCCTCCAAAATAGACTGTATCATAGCAGTACACCGGATACAGTCTGCTTTCCTTTATTATATAATCTGTATATCTGTCTATTTCATGCCCCATATTTATAAATGTCCAAAAGTCGCAATAAAAACATTTTTTATCACAAAACGGGATATGAATATATAATGCATCCATGGAATTACCTATATTTCCAAAGTTTTTGTAAATTCTTTCATTGTTTTATCCAGTTTTTCCTGCACTGCTTTTTCTGACTTTTCATTTACGCTGAAATAAAACTTGATTTTTGGTTCAGTCCCCGAAGGTCTTGCAGTTATATACGTATCATCTTCAAGAATAAACTGTATTACATTCTCTACAGGAAGATTAATATCTTTTTCCTCATTTTTTTCATAATTGTATTCTTTTTTTAGTTTAAAATCTTTTTTAATTTTTATCTTTTTATCCAGAAGCTTATCTTTTACATTTTCACGAAGGTCTGTCATTAATGCTCCCATTTTTTCTATTCCGTCTTTTCCTGTAAGAGTTACTGATTCTATTCCTTCCAGATAAAATCCGTGTTTTTCATAGAATTTTTCCAGCTCTTCCGGAATACTTGTTCCTTCCGAATCATAAAAAGCTGCCATTTCCGCTATAATAAGACTTGTTACCACGGCATCCTTATCTCTCGCATGCGTACCTATTAAATATCCGTAACTTTCTTCAAAACCAAACAGATATGTTCCTTCTATTTCTTTTGCTTCAAACTGTCTTATTTTCTCTCCTATATATTTGAAACCTGTAAGTGTTTTTATGACTCCCGCATTTTCAGAAGCTCCTATTTTATCTATCATAGGTGTAGAAACCACAGTTGTTATTACCTTTGCGTCTGTAGGAATATTCTTTTTATTATTCAGCAGATACTGCAAAATCAAAAGCCCCATCTGATTTCCATTTGGATAATACCATTCTCCGGATTTTATTTTTACAGCTATTCCTATTCTGTCCGCATCAGGATCATTAGCCATTACAAGAGTAGATCCTATACTGTCTGCGAGCTTTATTCCCAATTCAAAAACAGGCTTTTCTTCCGGATTTGCATATTTTACAGTGGGAAAAGTCCCGTCCGGCTCTATCTGCTCTTTCACTGCCGTCACATCAAAACCAAGCTCTTCAAGCACTCTCATTACAGGTCTTCCGCCTGTACCATGAAGAGGCGTATAAACTATCTTAAAATTCTCTTTTCCTTTTATATCTTTATTTATTACCTGTGTCTTTATTGCTTCTATGTATAAATCATCTATTTTTTCATCTAAAACTATAATAAGCCCTTTTTCTTTAGCTTCTTCTTCCGACATCAGCTTAATTTCATCAAAGCCGTTAATTTTATTAACTTCATTAACTATTCCTGAAGCGTGAGGTTCTACCACCTGTGCACCATCTTCCCAATATGCCTTATATCCGTTATATTCTACGGGATTATGACTCGCAGTAACTACTACACCGGCCATACATCCCATTTCTCTTACACCGAATGAAAGCTCGGGTGTCGATCTCAGGCTTTTATAAACATAAGCTTTTATTCCGTTCCCTGCCATGACTCTTGCTGTATTCATAGCATATTCCACTGAACCTATTCTACAGTCATGTGCTATTATTATCCCTTTTTTTACAGCCTCGTCCTTATTTACAGACATCATATAATCAGCCAATCCCTGAGTGGCTTTTCTGATAACGTATTTATTTATTCTGTTAGTCCCTACACCTCTGATACCTCTGATACCTCCTGTGCCAAAAGTAAGATCCTTATAAAATCTTTCTTCTATTTCTTTAGTATCATCTTTTATATTCTCCAATTCTTTTTTGTCTTCCTCGTCAATAAAGTCTGAATGAAGCCACTCGTTGTATCTTTGAATATAATTTTCCATTTTATCCTCCTGAATTTTAGTTCTCTTTCTTTTTAATTCTACCATATTTTTTCCAATCTACAAAGATTTTTATAGTAAGAAAATAAATAAGAAGCGCTATATGAGCCTTGTATGCTCTCCGTTTTCATTAACAGAATAAGGAATCCATGCAATAAAAAATTTCTGTACTGTAATATCTGTTTTTCTCGGAGGAAGTGGAATTGTTTCCACCAAAAGATTATCCGCATTAAAATTATTTTGTATATTATCAATATCCTTTTGAAACTCAGCTTCTATCTCTTTTAATTTTTCATTTTGTATGCCGTACTCTTCCTCCGCTCTCTCCACATCAGCCTTTGCACCT
The DNA here is from genome assembly GCA_031285605.1 of Fusobacteriales bacterium. Taxonomy (GTDB): domain Bacteria; phylum Fusobacteriota; class Fusobacteriia; order Fusobacteriales; family Leptotrichiaceae; genus Sebaldella. The sequence continues at coordinate 8,920 of JAITVW010000022.1, forward strand.
CCGGTTCTTCCAAGACCTCTTAATGCAGTAGCTGCACGTCCTGTGCTTACATTTTTGCCTTTTCCAAGAAAGGCTCCGAAAACCGTAGCTCCTATATCCACAATATTAGTCATTTTTTTCTGCTTATAATCTTCTTTTTCTTTATCTATGCTCTGACCTAATTTTCTTAATTTTTCTTTCTGAACATTAATTTTAGCTGAATATTTTTCTCTTATTTTTTCTATTTCCACATCTTTTTTTTCACGCACTAAATGTGACAGTCTTCCTCTGAAAGTTCCCTCATCCTCACTGTGAGCTGAATATACTTTGAAATCCTTACTGTAAAACAGATCCACAGGATTCGCCTCATATAAAAATTGTTTAAATTCCTTCTCCAGCTTTGAAAAAGTATTTTTCCCCAATACAGCTGCCGGAAGATTCTCAAATATAAAACTTTTGTCTGCCTCTGATGTATAATCAGTAGTCTTCAAACGTTCGTTTTCGCTAAATACTGCTGTTTTCTCATCTACAGGTATCAGAAAGCTGCCCGTATTCCATATGTCAATATCTGGTGATTTTACATAATGTACCTTGCCTTCACCGTATATAAACGGTTTATATATCAGCTTTCCGCCGCTGCTGACATATTTCTGCGGCTGAAAAAATACTTCCTTTACATCCTGAGGCAGAATCGGCCTGCTTCCTGACACTGCTGATGAAGTCTTTTTATTTTCTGTAATTCCGGAATCTGCTGCTCCGGAAATTTCCGGCTTTTTATCTTTCATCAAAATTTCTATCTGCGGCTTCGTTATAGGACCTCTCAGATAATTCAGCGCCCATCTTGTCTGAAATATCTCAGCATTACTCCCGTTTGCATTGCTTACAAGAAATGTTCTGTTTTCAAGCCCTGATATTATATCCTCAAGTCCGCCCCTGTCCATTTCCGAATTAATGCTTCTAAGTCCCTCTATCATACGGCTTTTATCTCTTTCAGTCTGAAGTCTCCCTATAAACCATGTTCCTATATTGGAAAGCCCTTTATAATCAATGTCTACAGGATTTTGTGCTGCCAGCATGACACCCAGTCCAAAAGCTCTTGCCTGTTTCAGCAAAGTGAGCATAGGTTGTTTTGAAGGCGGATTTGAAACAGGGGGAAAATATCCGAATATTTCGTCCATATAGAAAAGTGCCCTCAGACTGGAAGTGCCCTGCTGTGTTCTCATCCATGCCACCAATTCATTCAGAAGCATTGTTACAAAGAACATTCTTTCTTTATCAGATAAATGCGCTATTGAAAATATGGAAATTTTTGGTTTTCCCTCTTTGTCATAAAGAAATTTCCCTATATCAAGGCTTTCACCCTCAAGCCATACAGAAAAAGACGGTGAAGCAAGTATTGAATTTATCTTCACTGAAAGTGTCATTCTATCTTTCTGCGGAAAAAAGCTTTCCAAATCAAAAACACCTATACTGTTAAACTGAGGCTGCTGTATAAGACGTATAATATCTGCCAGTGTAAGTGATTTTCCCTCTGACCATGAATATGACAAAATATTGGAAATAAGTATGTGCTCTCTGCTTTGAAGCGGGTCAGCTTCTACTCCTATAAGTGACAGTATTCCGGACACTGTTGTCTGTATCTTTTCATTCAAAGCCTCACTGTTTTCCATTATCAGCTGTATGGGAACATCAAAAGATTTTAATGCTGTGACAGAAATCCCGGACTTACTTCCCGGTGTATAAATAACCACATCCGAACTATCTTTATAAAGCTTTATCCTTTCCCCGTCCTCATCCCAGCTCTGAAGTCCGTTTTTCCATAATCCGGCAGTGAATTCAGCATATTCTTCAGGTGTCATTCCTTTTTTAACTGCCTCTTCCTGACTTATCCACGGAAGAAAGTCTTCCGGCTTTAGATCAGGAAAGCTTAGCATAAGATTCCCGAGATCACCCTTGGGATCTATTGCTATAACAGGTATTCCGTCTATTGCCGCTTCCTCTATCAGCGACAGACAAAGTCCTGTTTTTCCGCTCCCTGTCATCCCTACGCAAAGTCCGTGTGTGGTAAGATCCTTGGAATCGTATAAATAATATTCATTAGTGAGCTTCTTGTTCCCGAAATCATACTTTTTCCCAAGATAAAATGAACCCGGTTTTTCATAATCCAGTTTACTCATATGGCCTCCCTGCTATTTACTCTGTTTATTATATTATAAGGCTTTTTAATTATTAAGTCTATGATTTTACATGAAATTTTCAAAAAATAATTTTATTTTTTAAATTTTTTATTTGACAAAAATATTTTTTTACACTATAATGCATAAAATAACACCATTAGTTTCAGGAGGTAGAAATTTGAAAAAAACTTTGATTTTATTGATGTTTTTGCACATTATGCAGATTACATGTGCGAAAGCTTTTTCACAAGATGATTTTTTAAAGCAAAATCCTGTTTTAGAAAAACTTCTTTATTATGGTACTCTGGCTCCCAGTTCTCATAATGCCCAGATGTGGAAGGTACGAATTCTGTCTGATAATGAGTTTCTCATAATTTTAGATAAGGAAAGAAACCTGAATTATATTGATCCCGACAGCAGAGAATCTCTTATATCTATTGGTGCTTTTCTGGCTAATATTATACGCGGTTCAGAAATATTAGGGCTGAATCTGCAATATAATATCTGCAATGAAACTGCTCCTGATGATTCTGTTGTATATGTTTCATTTTCAGGAACAGAAACTGAATCTTTTTCAAATTCGGTTCAAAAATTTGAAAATCTTCTCTTAAAAAGAAAAACATCCAAGGAGAAATTCTCAAAGAAAAAAATTCCTGTTCCGGAAATAAATAAAATTATTGCGGGGTATGAAGACAGTGTAATTTATTTTCCCAAAAACAGTCCCTCATACCAATATATCAGGGAAAATACAATGAAAGCTTATGAAACACAGGGTCAGAATCAGGACAAAAGAAATGAACTCAGTGAGTGGTTTAGATTTTCCGATAAGGAAACCGAGGCAAAAAAAGATGGTTTTAACGCTGAAATGCTCGGTATGGGTTTACTGAAAAAATTTTTTTATTATAAATTTTATAACAGAGAAAAAGTACGGAATATAAAGTTTTTGAATGAAGAATTAAAACTTATAAAAACTCAGACAGATACTGCAGACGGCTTTTTACTTGTTATCGCAAAAGACAACTCCGTAAAGGAAAATATCCGTGCAGGAATCATTCTGGAAAATATATGGCTGAATGCTGCTGATGCAGACATAAAAATACAGCCTTTGAGTCAGATTTTGGAAGAAGAACCATATAAAAACAATATCAGCAACGATTTGAGCATAAACGGAGAAGTAAAAATGATTCTGAGAACAGGTTATTCTGCTAATAATAAAATAGTAAAAAAAGTAAGAAGAAACATAAAAGATATTTTGGATAATACAGAAATACCAAATACAAGGAGGAAAAACAATGAAAAAAACACCGCTTATACTGTTAGTTGTATTAGGAAGTGAAGTATTTTCAGACACTATCGAGATAAGGAACGGAGGATATTTTGAAGGGCAGTATCATACAGAGGAGGATACACTTAAAACAAAATTTCCTGCAATGGAAGCAGCGGCAGAATACAGAAAAGAAGTAATTAACAATCTTGAAATAGGCGGCGGAATCGCATTTCAATATCAAAAAAGAATTAACGGAAATGATATAGACGGATTTAACTCTATTCCTCTGTATGCTACTGCCAGATATACTTTTTTTGAAAGCGGTAAATTTAAAGGCTATGTAAAAGCAGATATAGGTTATTCATATAATTCCGGAAATTTTGATGATGACATATATTATGGTACAGGACTTGGTGTCCAATATAGTAAAATCACATGGGATATCATGTACAAAAGAAATAATTCCTCGCATAATAATTCTGAATACTACAAAAATAAATTCGATTATGACAGACTTTCTCTCAGCTCAGGTTTTATTTTTGATTTTTAATACATCTGCTATTTACAATTTTCTTCATAAGTATTATACTAATATAAAATATTTAAATTTATTATAAATATAAAGGAGTCTGCTTAT
>JAITVW010000071.1 GCA_031285605.1 Fusobacteriales bacterium
TTTAATTTTTAGGCAGGATGACTGTCCATTTTGTGATACTCTTTTTTCTTCATACTTTTCTTGATAAAAATTTCTAGTTTTTTCTTGACTTTTTATAACTGGTCTTACTATTAAAAAAAGGGGCTGTATCTAAAATTTTTCATTTTGATACAGCCTCTTTATTAAAAATTTTGTATAAAATTATTTTGGAATAATAATAGAAAATGTACTTCCCGATCCTGATTCACTGATTAATTTTATTTCTCCGTTATAGTTATGAACAATCTCTTTTACTATAGAAAGCCCGAGTCCCGAACCGGAAAAATTCATAGGTCTTGATTTATCAACCCTGTAGAATTTTTCAAAAATCTTATTCCGTTCTTCTTCGGGAATTCCAAGACCGTTATCAGATATTTTAAATACATAACTGTTCTCATCTTCCAGAATTTCTATATTTATTTCAGGTTTTTTTGAAGAATATATGAGTGCATTCTCAATAAGATTTTTCATAACAAGTTTAATTTTTTCCACATCAATATAAACGTAGTTATTTTCACTAAAAAGTATAAAATTCGTCTGTATTTTTGCATTTTTATTGTTAACAAGGAGAGCCAGACCGAACAAAGTTTCGTTAATCAGCTCCTCAGCTTTAATATATGAAAGATTTAGTATTTTGAAGCCTTCATATTTTGAGTAGTTCAGAAAATCATATATCAGGTTGTCAATTTTGTTTATATTTGAATTTATGATTTTAAAGAAATTCTCTACATTCTCATCCTTATTCTCTATAGTCTCTTCAAGAGCTATTGTGTATCCTTTTATATTGGTAAGAGGTGTTTTCAGCTCATGTGAAACATTTGAAATAAAATCTTTTTGTATTTTTTCAAAATTTTTCGTTATTGTAATATCTCTCAGGCTTATAATAACAGAAGGTTCGGTTTCCAGTCTGTAAGACTCGATAAGATAATATCTATTCAGCTCAGTCAGAAAAAAGTCCTCTTTTATATTCTTTTTTGATATAAGAATATCTTTTATTTTTTTTATCAAAGAATTATACTTTATTGTGTCGAAAAATTTTTTTGATTTTGAATTATATGTAAGAATATCCACATTTTTATTTTTTAATATTATCTCGTTATTATTTATTACAAATATAATATTATCTATGGCTCTTAGGATTTCTTTCAGTTTCCGGCTCTCTTTCTCAAGATTTTTTTTGTAATTCTTTGTTTCTTTTTTTATATTAAAAATTTTCTGAAAAAAATCAAGAGATTTATTATTAATATAATAATCAATATTAAGCGTAAAATTATCATCAATAATATTAATAACATTTTCCTTTAAAAATTCTATCTCTTTTTCTTTGCTTATATAGAGAGAATACAGCAAAAAGTCAAATATTAGAAATATGGCAGAAAATGAAAGCAGTACAGCTGTTTTTTCATGAAAAATAAACGCCATAAATAAAACGAAAATCTCAAAAACAAGAATTAAAGTCAAATTTCTTTTAATCGGTATCCAACTCCTTTTATAGTTTTTATATTTTCGGATATGGAAGGAAGTTTTTCACGGATTTTTCCTACATAGACATCTATTGTTCTGTCACCGAGATGATAATTTTCGTTCCATACCCTGCTCAGAATAGTTTCCCTGCTGAGGGCAAGACCTTTATTTTGTATAAGGAAAGCAATAAGTCTGAATTCTTTATTGGAAAGAATAACTTCATTTCCGCTTTCCGTAACTGTATGTTTGTCAAGATTAATTTCTATCTGGTCATATCGTAATAAACCGCTTTCTTTTTCAGGAGCAAAGCCTTCTTTTTTCAGAGAAAGAAGTTTTTTTATTCTCAAAATAAGCTCCCGGGGATCAAAAGGCTTTCTCAGATAGTCGTCACATCCGGCCTGAAAGCCGTCGATAACATCTTCTGTTTCCGCTTTTGCCGTAAGCATGAAAATAAAAGGGGTCCCGTATTTATGTGATTCTTTTTTTATTAATTTTGCAATTTCCAGCCCGTTTAAACCGGGAAGCATAATATCCAGAATAACAAGTTCGGGTTTATTAGTCTGCAACATTGCCAGAGCTTTTCCACTGTTTTGAGCAGTTATGACATTAAAATTTTCTTTCTCAAGGAAAAATTGTATGAGAGTTTTTATCTCAAGATCATCCTCTACAACAAGAATGGTATTTTTTTTCATATTAATTTCCGCCTTTTAAAAAGTCTATTTTTTTCTTTTTAAAGTTATTTTTTCTTCTTCATAATCAATATGTCTTATATCAATTCCGTTATAAATGTAAATGACTATCTCGGCAAGGTTTTTCAGTGTATCTCCGATTCTCTCAAGATGCTGTGATATGAACAGTGCTCCAAGATAAATATCTTTATTTTCTTCTTTTTCAGAAGCAGTTCTGTTATTCATTATTTTCTTTGTAGCTTCGATAACGTTAGTTTTATATGCATTTACCTCATCATCAAGACTTAGTATAAGATAAGCATAGGTCAGCTCTTCTTCATAGTAACATTTCAAAAATAAATCAAACATCTGTTCTACTTTTGTGTGCATTTCAAGTATGCTTTGCTTTTCGAGAGACTTTATATTTTCTGAATGTTTTAGTACTTTCAGAATATTCATCGCAAGATCATTTATTCTCTCAGTGGCATTTCCTATTTTTATCACTCCTATAAGGAATCTCAGATTTATAGCCATAGGCTGAAATCTTGCTATAGTGGTAATTACTTCTTCGTCGATTTTTAATTCAGTATGATTCATTGTTTCTTCTATTGATTTTGCCTCACCGTATAAAGCCTTGTCAAAAGTACCGGAATTTAGTATAGTTCTGATAATTGCAAGGGATCTTTTGCAGTTTTTTAAGGCTTCTGAAATAAGAGTTCTTATGTCTTCCATTCTTTCATCTAAGTTTCTCATTATATTGTCCTCCCGTTTTTTAACTAAATTTTCCGTTTATATATTCTTCGGTTTTTTTATTGCTTGGATTTGTGAATATTGTACTTGTTTTATCATATTCTTCAATAACACCTTTGTAGAAAAATGCTGTGAAGTCGGAAATTCTTGCAGCCTGCTGCATATTATGCGTAACTATGACAATAGTGTATTTCTTTTCCAATTCTCTCATCAGCTCTTCCACCTTAGATGTAGAAAGCGGATCAAGTGCCGAAGTAGGCTCATCCATAAGGAGAATATCCGGTTTTATCGATATTGCTCTTGCAATACATAATCTTTGCTGTTGTCCTCCGGAAAGTCCCATAGCTGATTTATGCAGCTTATCCTTTACTTCATCCCATAAAGCAACGGCTTTCAGACTTTTTTCCGCTATTTCCATAAGCTTGTTTTTGTCTCTGAGCCCGTGCAGTCTTGGAGCATATACAATATTTTCGTAGATAGATTTAGGGAAAGGATTTGGTTTTTGAAAAACCATACCGACTTTTTTTCTGAGTTCTACGACATCATATCCCGGTTCAAATATGTTTTTTCCGTTGATAATTATATCTCCTTCATATTTGGAAGTATCAATCAAATCGTTCATTCTGTTTATAGAACGAAGAAAGGTTGTTTTTCCGCATCCGCTGGGACCTATAAGTGCCGTAACATTATTTTTGGGTATTTCCAGATTCAGGTTATACAGTGCCTGAAAATCTCCGTAAAAAAAATTAAAATTTCTAACTGAAATTATATTTGTTAAACCGTTGTTATTATTTATCACCGGTTTATCCAATTTTGTCTCAGACATTTCTCCTCCTAGAATACTTTCTTTATTTAAATTATATCAGTGATAT
>JAITVW010000078.1 GCA_031285605.1 Fusobacteriales bacterium
CAATACGTTAACACATTCTTCTTTTTCTTAATTTTCTCCTCCTCCTCTTCCTCTTGTGCTGCTGCTCCTACTGCTACTACTACCACTACTACTACCACCACCACCACAGCTTATCATGAACCTTTGCGTTTTCTATTATTGCTCTCAATTGGTCCCAATGCTGTGACTTTTGTCTTCAATTACAGATCCTCTTAGGCTGAATCCAGCCACCGAATAGCAGGTCTGCTTACTAATCTGGTGTCCACTGGTTTATGAAACGTTAGTTTCCCGCAAGTGGTCTTGCTCTCACATTGTACAGTGCTGCCCAAGACACTCAACCCTCCTGCTTTAACCATCCAATTGCTTTTGTTTTTTATATGGTTTATAAAGTTCATGATTAAACCTTACCTTCAAACATCATTTAACTGGTCCATAGATCTTTTTTATTACTCTTCTTGGTTATTTTTCCCTTCTGTTGTGATGGGCCAACATTCGCTACCATATGTGAGTGCTGGTCTTGAAGGCTTTATACAGCACACATTTTCTGTCTTCCTAAATATTGCAAGCTGAATTTCTTCAAGTCATAAATGGTTCGGTTTTCTATTGCAACTGTTTCATTTCAGTAGTTATTTTCTGTTAAAGATATATCAATTATATTTTAAGTTTTGCATCATGTGGTAAAATATGTAAATTTTTTGCTATGTATGTATATATTCACATGAAATAATTAGAAACATACATTGATGTCACAGTAATTTTTAGGTTGGAGATATTTTGCCCAATGATAGCAGTTTAGTGCTGAATCAATCACTAGATTATCAAATTTATTTCAAAAGAAAAATAAATGTGTATATAACTGCTGATTTTCAAATCAAAATAAATGTGCATATAATTGCTGATTTTCAAATCAAATTAAGTTATGAAACATGGGACACAATTTTTGAGGGTGATGATGTACATAACATTTTAAATTATTTTTAAGTACTTATTTTAGGATATTTTATTCAAGTTTTCCTTTAACTAAAGGAAAAAGATAATTACAGATATTTCCTGGATTACACTGGGAATAAAAATTTCTTGCAAATGTCAAAGAGAACTGTGCGTAGCAAGCAGGAATAGCAATAACTCCTCCACAGAAACATATTACAAAAATTATTGTATTTATTGTCAATACTTATAAAGATTAAATTATCAGGAAAAGATGAGAAATTTGAATAATAAACTACATTCGAGGTTTTATATTCAGAAACAGAGAGAAAGGTAAAAAATGATGACATTCAATATTTAAATATCAAAGGTGTGCATATTAATAATCAATAAAATATTATGACGTTTTTAATACCTATTTTCTAATTATAGTTGATAACATCACTAAAAAGAATATAAGTAATACAACATATAATAACACTATTAATTTAAATAAATAATGATATATTCATGCATTTTATGTCACAAGTCTTTACAAAAAAATATCCTTACATGAAAAGTAAACCAACTATGACTAAACCAATAGAAAATAAATTATATCTCTTAAAAAATTCACAGGAATCTGATAAAATACATACAGAAGTACTAAAAACAAACTCCCCTTTTATATGTTCACTCTTAAATTGCATATATGCAATAAAACTCTCCATAGGCATTTTCTCAGACAGATTGAAATACTCGATAATAAAACAATTTACAAAAAAGGTAATAAGCGTGATGTATCTAATTATAGATGAGTGTCATTTCTAACATCATTTTCATAAATCATTGTAAAAATAATGCAAAGTAGACTTACTGGACCGTTTAACTAAGTATAATATTTTAAGTATGGAACAATATGGAGTCGGGGATAGCTCAGTCGGTATAGCGACTCGCTACGGGCTAGACGGTCTGGGGGTCGAATCCCAGTGGGGGCAAGATTTTCCACACCAGTCCAGACAGGCCCTGCGGCCTACCCAGCCTCCTACACAATGGGTACCAGGTCTTTCCCCGAGGTAAAGCGGACCACCCACCTCATCTAGCGCCGAGGTTGAAGGAAGAGTAGAGCTATACCTCTACTCCCCCTATAGGCCTTCGTAGCCTGTTATGGGGAGAACTTTACCTTTACCTTTATGAAACAATATGATTTTAGAACAAACCAGACAACAGAAAATGTCACTTGTAAATTAACTAATGTAATCTTAAATGCCATGAGCAACAAATTAACGGTGGGGAGTATTTTTTGTGATATAGAAAAAGTTTTTGATTATGTAAATCATGATATATTACTGTCTAAAATGGAATTCTATGGTATGTTAAAAGGAACAACACTATACAGACTTTCTTAATAATAGATAACCAAAGAGTTTCAATAAAAAGTATGAAGTAAAATAGCACTATATTCTCTAAATTGTCAGAAATTAAACACAGTGTGCCACTGGGTTCCATCTTGGGAACACTGCTATTTCTGTATATAATGATTTACATAAGATAATAAAAAGAATCTATTCCTATATTAGTTGTGGAAGATACCAGTATGTTGTTCACAGACCCTAAACCTATAGCTTTTAATATACATATTCATAAGGATTTTGAAATTTCAAATGGATGGTTTAAGGCAAAACTACTTTCTCTAAATTTTGAGAA
>JAITVW010000128.1 GCA_031285605.1 Fusobacteriales bacterium
CATTAATAATACGCTGTGAATTATACTGGCTGTAATAAAGCTCTTTCAAATCCTTTGAGACTCCTATTCTGTTCTCTATAACTTTACTGTCAAGAGTATCATAGTCAAATCTGTAATTAAAAATCCCGTATTCTGCCTGTGCGGATAATCCGTAATGACTCTTTCCCACAGTATCATAATACTTATTGTCTGTACTCAGAGTAACTCCGTTCCATTCGCCTTTATCTGTCAAAGCTCTGTTTATCTCATAATAATCAAGATTAAGTTTATTTTTTTCTACAGTATAGGATTGATTTTCCAGCTGTGTTATAGCGTTCTCTAAGTTGATAGAATACAAATTCATACTAATTAATATTAAAAATAAAAGTTTTATTTTTGCATTTTTCACTTTTTTACTGCTCCTTAGTTTTTTTATTTATTCAATAACTTATCCAATTTTACCTTGGCTAATCCCGCAAGTGAAGTTTCCTTATATTCCGAACGCAGATCCTTTCCTGTTTCCATCATAGTTTCAGTTATTTCATCAAATGAAACAAGGTGTTCTCCGTCGGACATAAGACTGTAATATGCACAGTCTATTGCTTTGGCTGAATATATTGCATTTCTTTCTATACATGGAACCTGAACATATCCTTCTATAGGATCACAGGTCATACCCAGACAATGTTCAAGACCAATTTCCGCAGCATATTCTATCTGATCCAAAGTTCCGTTTAATATATATGCTGCCATTCCGGCTCCCATCGAACAAGCTACTCCTATTTCACCCTGACATCCGACTTCTGCTCCGGAAACAGAAGCATTTTTTTTCACCACATTTCCAAGAATTCCTGCTACAGCCAGTGCCTTTACCAGTTCTTCCTCAGTGAGATCTTTGGTTACCTTATAAGCCTTCAAAAGCGCAGGTATAATCCCGCAGGCTCCGCATGTGGGAGCGGTAACGACTTTCCCTGCTGCGGCATTTTCTTCCGAAACAGCAAGTGCATACGAATAGACTCTTCCTTCCAGTCTGTCCTGAAATCCGGATTTTCTGAATTTTTCATAATAACTCTTGGCTTTTCTTGCCAGCTTTAATTTTCCCGGCAGAAATCCTTCAGCCTTAAGTCCTCTTTCTACAGCCTCATCCATTACTTTAAGTATATTTCTGAGATAATCCCATATTTCTTTGCCTTCATTAAATTCGACATATTCTGTAAGATCCTTCCCGTTATCTCTGCACCATTTCATAATTTCCCTGAAGTTCTTCTCCTTATACACCTCTTTTTGGTCTGTATCAGCTCCGCTTTCTTCAGTTATCTTTCCTCCGCCTACAGAATAAAACAAAGTTTCTCCGATTATTTTGCCGTTATTGTCATAAGCCGTGAATTTCATTGCATTGGTATGTTTTTCCTTTATTATTTCCGGTTTAAATACTATATTACAGTTTTCACCAAGTGTTTTTAATATGATATAATCTGTCAAATGTCCTTTTCCTGTTGCCGCAAGACTTCCATACAGCTCTGCCTCATAAGAAGCAGCATCGGAATTCCTTTTTTTAAATATTTCTGCAGCCTTTTGCGGACCCATTGTATGGCTGCTCGAAGGTCCGTAACCTATTTTGTATAATTCTCTTAATGATTCCATATGTATGAATTTATGTCTCCTTTCTATGATCAATATTTTTTTATTAACTTACCCATTTTATTTTACTATTTTTTTGTTAATTTTTGTATACAAAAATAAAATTTACAAAAATAAAAAGAAAACGGAAAAATCTGTCACCTTTAATATCTTTTGGAATAATTTAATTACTATTCCCACCAAAAACCCCATACAGTAGAATCCTTTAGTATAGATGCCAGTTTACGCAGTGATCCTGCACCGTCGCTTACTACCTCACTGCAGAATAAATATTGCTCATAAGCCAGTTTTTCCGCATCCTGAAAATTTTGCGGAGGTGCCTCTGCCATAAATTCTATACTGTTTGCTGTTATTACTGTGGGAACAGCCCTGTAGTTTCTGTACCAGTATTCTGATACGGCTATCTGAGTGTCAGGTGCGGGACATTCATTATAACCACCCATTGGTATATATCCCGGAATTTCCCACGGCTTTCTTGTGGGTATTTCTAATATAAGTATTTCGTCAAAAGGATGTGAAGTATCCGAATCTATGTATTCATTAAGATAATCATTTGCGGTTTCCAATGAAAAGTCACCCAGCGGAACCTGATACTCCTGCATAAAATCATAATAACTTCTTTTGGAATTAAAAAATTTTTCTACATCTATATCTTCTGAAAATTCAATAAATTCTTTTGTACCGCTTAATTCCAGATTCACTGACAACGCATCGTACAAAATATCGGAAGGTACTACTATTAAAGGATAAAATCCTTTTTTCTTTCCCTCTTTATATAATTCCGAATATCTGTTTTCTATGATCTCTCTTACCGAGTTTTCAAAAACTTCATATTTATAATTCAGCATATTTACTATATCTTCTGTACTTTTTTTCATTTAAGCAACCTTCCTTAAGCAGCTGTTTTTTGACTTTATATATGTAATCAGTTTTTACTGCGGATCAACAAATAAAACTGCTGTAATAAAAAACTATATAAGCAAATTATACTTTATTTATAATAAAATAACAACTTATAAATTTTTTCACAGAATGGTTCACAGGCAGTATATATAAATATTTTCAGGATTTTTCATCTGATACTTTTAGTATAACCATCCAATGTGTCAAATGTGTGAATTTTTTACTTAAAATTTTTATTTTTCCAAATATCATTTCTATACATAAACAGATTATTATTTTGTTCTCTTGATTTTTTTTTAATTCAGTAACTATTTTTACAGCTGACAATAAAT
>JAITVW010000144.1 GCA_031285605.1 Fusobacteriales bacterium
TTCCGTATCACATCATTGGTAGTTATCAAAAATGATACATATGTATTTTCTGTGTTTTCCGGCTTTTCATGTTCAAGGATCATATCCACAAACCCGTTTATTTTCTCTTCATCCATAAATTCCTGTACATCTGAAATATCATAAGTTATCTCTACATTACTCATGCTTAAAATCCTCGTCTTCCACTAATTTTTTATTTTCCCCTACTTTAGGATACTGTATTCTCTGGTGGTAAGCTCCCTGAAGCACATCCAGAAAGGCTTTTATTATTACTTCTATCTCTCTCAGAGTTATATCCGCAGCGGAAAGCTGTCCGTCTTCTATTTTATATCTTATCAGATATCTTACCAGACTTTCCACATTTTCTTTTGTTTTATCTTCCGCAGCTCTTACTGCTGCTTCTATTGTATCAGCCATTAGTATTATCGCTGATTCTTTTGTTCTCGGTTTCGGTCCGCTGTATCTGAAATCCTGTTCTCTTATCTCTCCGCCCTCTTCCTTAGCCTTGTTATAAAAATACTGCGCAAGTGTCGTACCGTGGTGTTCCACCATTATATCCAGAATTTCCTTCGGAAGATTATATTTTTTCCCCATCGCCACACCGTCTTTTGTATGCGAAATAATAATCAGCGCACTCAGCGTAGGTTTTATATGATTATGCGGATTTTCTCTTCCTTTTTGATTTTCCACAAAGAAATTCGGTCTTTTCATTTTCCCTATATCATGATAATATGATGCTACCCTTGCAAAGGTAGCATTTGCCCCCACTGATTCCGCAGCTCTTTCCGCAAGTGCTCCCACCATAATACTGTGATGAAATGTCCCTGATGCTTTTACCAGCAGACTTCTCAGCAAAGGATGCGAAAAGTCACTCAGCTCAAGGAGTTTTATATTGGTCAGTATATCAAAGGTATTCTCAAAAAACGGCAGCAGGGCGAGACATATCATTCCTGTAAGTATTCCGGAAAAAACCGACAGTATAATCAAAAGTCCCAGTATAGTCATAGGAAACTGATTTACAAGCCCGTATGCCACAGAAAGCAGCGCCTGAAATACTCCCAGAAATACTCCCAGCTTTACGAATTCACTTCTGTTTACCAAAGCCGAAGCCTGATATATTGCTACCACTGTTACTCCCAGAGTTATAAGAAACCATGTTTCGTCTCTTGTAAGAAGAACCAGATTAAATACTGATAATGTGATAGCGAATACTTTATCTCCCAAAATAGAGAGAATTATAGGTATAATTGCAAAAGGCAGAAGGTACAAAAGGAATCCCGTCTGAAAAAATGCCAGATATATCAGATTTAATATTGCCACTGTAATAAGGCTCGGATAGAATGCCTTTGAATCCATTATTTTTTTTGAATATTTTTTCAAAATGTAATATAAAACCATAGACAAAATAACGAATGAAAGTAATAATCCGGTACTTTTTCTGGCCTTATCGCTTACTTTTACCATATTCAGCTTTTCCAGCTTTTCATAGGCATCTGCTGTTATTACATCATCTTTTTTCAGTATCACGTCACCTTTATATATTTTCATTTCCTGATTTTTTAATGATTCTATATTTTTATCAATTTTTTCCTTTGTCTTTTCCTGATTGAACTTCATATTTATTACCATGAAATTCTTTAACAGTTTTTTCTCCTCGTCACCGAGCTTATAATCCTTTGAAGCAACTATTTTATCAAAATCGCTTTTCTTTACTATCCCCTCGGCATAGATTTTTCTCATATCGTTTACAAGTGCAAGAATATATGAGCTGTTGTCTCTCAGTATTATAGTTTTTAATTCTTCCACGCTCAGATTCAGCTTATTCTCATCTATAAAGCTTTTTAGCGCAGCATTATCTATTTCAGACTGAAGCTTGAACCAGTCTATGGAATCAAAAAATGTATTCAGCTGTGAAACTGAGTTATCTTCTACTTCCTTATTTCTGTCATATTCAGGTGTCGTATTTTCTATAATTCTGTTTTTTACGCTGTCATCCAACAGATCTTTATAATATACCACATCTTTATAAGCTATTACGTCCTTTGCTGCTTTATCTCCGATATGATAACTGATATTTATTCTTTTTGTTTCCATAAACATACCAAATATAAGAAACATGCCGCTTAGCAGAAGAAATCTGTATCTGAACTTATTATTCAGTACAAAACTGGAAACTACACCTTTTTTATTTATCTTTTTATCATCTATTGTTATTGTTACTTCTCTTCCAAAAAAATTTAGTCTCATTTTTCCTCCTACTGCCTATCATGACTTTAAGACAATTATTATCTTTCAATATCAAAACACCTGTAACTTTAATGTAAAATCCGGCTGAAACAAGATGCCGACATTTTGGATAACATAAATTTTATCCTGTTAATATTATCTCTTTAATCCTCGTGAATATCAGAATCCTTTCGGGATACAGCCTTTGGTTTCAGTCTTTTTTCTTCCTTCAGAATATATTCTCTGTTTCCTCTTATTATAGATGTTTTTGGCAGAGATTTCAAAAATTTTTCTCCGTATGCTTTTTTTATAACTCTGTTATCCAGTATTGTTACAATTCCGGTATCGGTCCTGCTTCTGATAAGCCTTCCCACACCCTGCTTAAACTTTATTACAGCCTGCGGAATCTGATAATTCATAAACGGATTCTGGTTATTTTTTCTCAGATATTCTATTATAGCCTCTGTTACAGGATCTTCCGGAGATTTGAAAGGGAGCTTTACTATTACCACTGATTTCAGACTGTCTCCCTGCACGTCTATTCCTTCCCAAAAACTATCTGTCCCGAATAATATTGCTTTATCTCTTATTTTAAAAAGCTCTATCATTTCATGTCTTGGAAGCTCGCCCTGTTTCAACAGCGTATACCCCATTTTTTCCAGTTCTCCCCTGATTTTGTTATATATAAAATTCAGTGACGAGTAAGATGTAAATAATAAAAAACATCTTCCTTTGGTATTTATTACAAGTTTTTTTATGAAATCATATACATCAGAGAAAAATTCAAGAGAATTAGGATCCTTTGTATCATCGGGTATATATACCCTCATCTGTTTCTCATAGTCAAAAGGAGAGTCAATAATCTCTTCCATTATGCCCTTTTTTTCAAGCCCTATATTTTTCTTGTAATAATCAAATTTTTGCTCCACGGCAAGTGTTGCCGAAGTAAAAAGTATTCTGTCCATTTTGTTAAACAAGTTATGCTCCAAATCATCAGCTATTTCAAACGGTGTTGCATAAATTCTTATGCTTCCCTTTCTAAGATTTATGTTAGTCCAGTAAACATGATCTTCCTGATCGGAGTCCAGTATATAAAGCAGGTTCTTCATAAAAACCTTTACTCTTTCTATATACTTTTTAAAATCAAATATTATTCCATTTTCATCCTCAAGTCTGAATTTATCAATTTCATTTGTAAGTTTAGTCAGTCCTTTTATCATAATACTGTAAAGATGTACTGATTCTTTTCTGAGTTTCATAATCTCTTTCCAGAGACTGCTGCTTTTTATATAATCTTTGTCAAATCTCTTTTTTATTTCCATCTGTTCACTGTCTTTGGAAAATCCTAGTAAAAACCTGTCAAATATTTCTATTATTTTATCATAATATTTATTTAAATTCTCAATTATTTCTTCTTCTTTTACTTTATCTATAATCTCATATTCTTCCTCGCTGAGGTTATCTTTCAGATAGATAAGCGCTCTGACGAAAATACCGCTTTTATTATAGTTCCTTACTCTTTTATTGTAGATATTTCCCATCAGTTTACCAAATGAATACTTTGATACCTCACTGGTAAAGTAGCTTCTTGCTGTATCCTCTATATTGTGTGCTTCATCAAAAATAAGAATATCATAATTCGGAAGTATGGAATAATCTGTATTAAAGCCTATTTCGCTTCTAATGGATAAATCTGCAAAAAACATATGATGATTCAGCACCAAAAGATCAGATTTTCCTATTTCTTTTCTCGCATTAAAAAAATAACAGCTTGAAAAATACGGACATTTTACATTTGTGCAAAGATCCAGTTCACAGTTTACCTTTTCCCATATTTCAAAACTTATTCCATATCTTAATTCATTTCTGTCTCCGTATTTTGTAGTCTCGTTCCATTTCTGCAGATTCAGGAGAATTTCTTTGTCCCCGGTGTCATCGCTCTCTTCTATAATTGCGTTCTGCAGTTTACGCCTGCAGAGATAGTTTCCTCTTCCCTTTACAAGAGTATATTTAAAATCCTGCCCTATCAGTTCCTTTACCAGCGGTATATCCTTATTGATAAGCTGTTCCTGCAGATTTATGGTATTGGTTGATATTACAGCCTTTAGATTATTTTCCAGAGCATATTCCAGTGTAGGTATAAGATAGGCAAGTGTTTTTCCCGTTCCCGTTCCTGCCTCTATCAGTGCCTTTTTATTCTCATTAAGAGACTTCTCAATATCCTTTGACATTTTATACTGTTCATCTCTTATTTCAAAATCAGGATATTTTTTTCTTATTACACCCAAATCGCCAAAATATTTATCTATATCTATTTTTATATGTTTCTTTAAAGAAACAAGTACATATATATCATTAACTTCATTATTTACAATGTATGAACCGCCTCCCAGCTCTCCATACACTGACGATATCTGTACGTCATTATCGGAAGGAGCCAGCAGCCCCGACGGATGATTATGTATTATTATTTCATTTTTTTTCATTCTGTTCAAAACTGCCGCCACGGAATATTCGTTTCCTCTGGCAATTACTTCTATATCTGTAACAATTCCTTCTTCATTGGGAATACCTCTGAAGAAAACTTCGTTTCCCGAAGCCGCCTTTATTTCTTTTTTTAGCTTTGCTACAGTTTTTTTATCTAAAAATTCAAAAATTTTCATGTATCCTCCCGCTTATAGCAATTTTACAATATTACTAACATTTTTTCAAGGCAGGATTTCATTTTATTTTCCCACTGGTATTATAAATGCAGGATTACTGCCTTTTTTTATTCTTATATTTAATAAATGTTTCTATTATAAAAAAGAGCAGGATTTTTATTCTGTTTTTCTCTCTTAAATATCTATTTTATTTCATTAAAATTCTGCCTGTCTTCTTTCATATAAATCTGTAATTTCACACTAAATATGTGAAACATAATACTTTTTTTCAAATCATCCTATAAAATTTTTACCTGATTTATCAACTTCCATATTTATATTTTTATATTAGCAGCAATTGCTGTAAAAATTATGCCATTTACGAAATATATAGAAGGAAATGCTGTAAACAACCATCTCTTTGAAGATTATCTGATATAATTATGAATAAAAAACAACCTCAGCCTATTGATAATAATAAATCAGGTTTATTACTTTCTGTATTTTATAAATTAAAAAATAAAAATTTTTATTTAATTTTCTAATTTACTTTTTTATATTAAAAAATCAGACCATTTTTCAGATCTGATTTTCTTTAATTTATTAAAATACTGCTTTTAATGATACTCCTGCTCTGTAATCATCCTGATTGTCATTTCCTGCCGCATATTCACCTGTAAGGAAAATTCCGTATCTATTTTCTACTTCCACACCTACAGATGCCTTACTTCTAAATGTTCCTTTTTCATCCATAGGCTTTGGTAAATCATGATAGTCTGTTTTCATTGCTGTAAGCCTTGCTTTTTCTCTTTCATTCAAATCAGCAAGCTCATATTCATATGCCAGATCCAGAGTTCCCTTTAATTTCCATTCAGTTTTCGGACTTAGCGGTATTGATGCTTTCAGTTCTATTCCTGCTCTCGGTTTTACGCTCCAGGCGTCATTGCCCTTTACTTCGACAGCTTCCAAACCGCTT
>JAITVW010000209.1 GCA_031285605.1 Fusobacteriales bacterium
ATGCCTCAAAGAAACTGGGGTCAGGTATATGGAGAACTGAGCATAATGTATGAAGACAGACTTCCATAGAATTAAGACAAATATCAAAAAAACATCCTGAATAAGGATGTTCCCTTGACATACTGTCATTTAAGGGGTATATTATAGCAAAGTAAAAAACAGTACATGTGTTAAATCATTTATTATAGAAAGCTTAATTTACAGAGAATTTCGCGCACTCCCAATTCCAAAACTTTTTCTCTTTTATTATCAATTATTATGAATTTATATCTCTTATTTTCATAAATTTCCATAATAAACTTTTATTTATCCTAAGCTTCAGCTGGAAATTCATTTCTCGAATAAATTCATTTAATTCAGCTTTTGGAAATCTTTTAGCATAATTTTTCGGCGTATTTAAATTATCTAATTTTCTATACCATTCCTTTTTTATTTTTTCACTGCTCCCATTAAAACTCTTCCTAAAAAATAATGTTTTTTCTGAATTTTTACTCGTACTTTGAATATTTATAAATTTAAAAACTTCCTGCATTATCTCACCTCTAATCAATTAATTTTATCTTCCTGTCATCTCCCAATAAATCTGGAAAATTTATATTTTTTTTGCTCCATTCCAAATACTGATTTTTATTTCCAATTACAATTAAACTCTCATTGTTATTTTCTTTGTCATGAAGTCCTGTATATCTTGAATTTATATTATATAAACTTCTTAATATACTCTGTATATTTTCCTAAACTCAAAAGTTATAAATTTTTCCAGTTCCTCTTCTTTATTTCCCGGGAATTCATCCTGTAATAATTGAGCCTGAAACTTTTGAACATGCACAAAGAATCATAAATATCAAAAAAAGAGATTTCCCTGCTAAACATAAATTATTATTCAGCAGCCTTATTATATGTAAATGCGGAGGAAAAATGTTCAGCCATAAAAGAGCCAAAAGAATAGATTACTGCTGTGACAAGTGCAATAAATCCATTTCTTCCCAAAAAGTTGAAAATGTCATTATTAACAAATTACTGGAATTAAAAGAGCTGGAAGACTTAAATAACGAAAATATTGAACTCGAAAAGTACAAAAATGATATAGAAAAATCGAGTAGAGACTAATCCTTAATGGACTTCGTCCCTCTCACACCACCGTACGTACCGTTCGGTATACGGCGGTTCAATTTATATTTCTGTATGGATTTTTAGATAATGGTCTAGTAGAAATATCAGACCTCTTTCTTTTTTCTTTTAATCTTTTATTACTCAGGGCTCGTTGCAATACACAAGAATTCCCTATAAACCTATAACCTTTTCTACAATAAGTCAGTCCTTTTGCTTCTTCTTTTCCTATTCCTGATTTTTCTAACGATAATATCCTTTTTCATTTTCGTCGCCCAAATTTTATTTACAATAAGAAATTCTATTGAATGGGAATTAATGTAATAAAATATAATGCGGATTTTTCAATGGCTCGAATAAACTTGATCAAATAATAAAGCATTGTTTGAAAAGTGCCGTAAATTATACTATAATATTTATAATAAAAAAATGGAGAAGAACATAATGGCTATAATTCAATTAAAAAATGTATATAAACAATTTTCCGGGGAGTATATACTGAAAAAAATATCATTTAGTATAGAAAACAGAGATAAAATAGGTCTTACGGGACTAAACGGAGCCGGAAAATCCACTCTTATAAAAATACTTCTGGGTTTTGAGACACATGACCAGAATGAATATAATGAATTCGGGGAAATAACAAAGAGTCCCGATCTGCGTATAGGATATTTATCACAGGAATATAATTTTTCCGATGAAAAAAATACTGTGTATGAAGAAATGCTTTCTGTATTTCATGATGAGATGGAATTATGGAGAACAATACAGAAGATTAATATGAAGCTTTCCGTGGCAGAGTCCGAAGAGCTTGAGGAGTTGCTTGAGGAACTGGAAAGACTGAATTCGGAATATGAGGCAAAAGATGCTTATACTTTAGAATATAAAATAAAGCAGATACTTACAGGTCTGGAACTGGGAACGGAATATTACGGCAGAACACTGGAAAAATTAAGCGGAGGAGAAAGAGCGAGGGTTTCACTTGCGAAACTTCTGCTTCAGGAACCTGAACTTCTTATTCTCGATGAGCCTACGAATTATCTTGATTTATATTCCATAGAATGGCTGGAAGACTTTTTGAAGAAATATAACAAAGCATTCCTGCTGGTATCCCATGACAGATATTTTTTGGATAATGTATGTAATAAGATGTTTGAGCTGGAAAATAAAAAATTATATAAATATGACGGGAATTTTTCTGATTTTATAATTCAAAAGGAGCTCATATTAAAAGGTGAAATGAAAAGATATGATAAGGAACAGGAGAAAATAAAGAAAACAGAAGAGTACATAGCCAGATACAAAGCCGGTATAAAGTCCAAGCAGGCAAGAGGAAGGCAGAAAATACTGGACAGACTTGAAAGAATGGATGATCCTGTTTTTAATCCCGGGAGAATGAAGCTGAAGTTTGAGATATTGTCAGCTACAGGGGATAATGTATTAAAAGTAAAAAATATAGAGAAAAGCTATAATGGAAAGAAAGTTTTGAATAATATAAGTTTTGACCTTTACAAAGGCGACAGAGTAGGGATAATAGGAAAAAACGGAATAGGGAAATCCACTCTTCTGAAAATAATGACGGGAAACGAGAAACAGGATAATGGAACGGTAGAATTTGGAAGCAGGGTAAAAACAGGTTATTATGATCAGAATCATCAAAATCTGGATTACAGAAATAATATAATTACAGAGCTTAATACAAGGCTTGATCTTACAGAGGAGTACCTGAGAAATATGGCAGGAGGTTTTTTATTCACAGGTGAGGAGACTTCCAAGAAAATAGAAAATCTGAGCGGGGGAGAAAAAGTAAGGGTGTCCTTTATGAAACTTATTATGGAAAAGCCGAATTTTCTCATATTAGACGAGCCTACGAACCATCTGGATATTTATTCTATAGAGGTGTTGGAGGATTCGCTGGAGGATTACGAGGGGACAATGCTGGTAGTTTCGCATGACAGACACTTTCTGGACAGTATATGTAATAAAATATACTATCTTGATGAAAATGGTCTTGAAGTATTTGACGGTAATTACGAGGATTACAAGGAAAGTATTGCGGGAAAGGCTGTAAAAGACAGTGCTGACAAGCAGGAGAAAAAGTTAAGTTATGAAGAGCAGAAAGAAAGAGGGCGGCAGGCTTCAAGACTTAAGAATGCCCTGATGAAGCTGGAAAAAGAGATAGAAGAAATAGAGCTGGAAAAAGAAAAACTCACAGATGAGTATGATAAAGCAGGCAGAAAGAATGATGTGGGGCTTTTGATGGAAATACAGGAAAAAATAAGTACTCTCGAACAGCAGGAAACTGATAAAATGGATGAATGGGAAAGAGTGAACATTGAAGTGGATGAAATAGAGAAATAAGATAAAATTAGAGTATAATCAACATTATAATTTTTAGTGATTTTTTATCTGTTTTTATGTTATAAAAAGTAGAATAAACGTGTAAAAAAACATAAAGGAGAGAGCATTATGAAAACTGTAGGATTAATAGGCGGAATGAGTTGGGAATCGACTTCGGAATATTATAAAAAAATAAATGAAGGAATAAAAAAGCAGCTCGGCGGATTTCATTCCGGTAAAATATTAATGTATTCTTTTGATTTTGATGAGATTGAAGCTCTTCAGCATAAAAATCAATGGGATGAGCTTACTGAAATGCTTGTTGATGCAGGAACAAGATTAAAAAAAGCCGGAGCAGACTTTTTGGCAATATGCACAAATACAATGCATAAGGTAGCTGATGAAGCAGTTGAAAGAACCGGATTGAAAGTTCTTCATATAGCAGATGTCACAGCAGAATCCATAATTCAAAAAAATAAAAATATAATAGGACTGTTGGGGACGGACTTTACTATGTCTGAGGATTTTTACAAAAAGCGTTTGAATGACAAATATAATATAGAAGTAATGATTCCCGAAGAAAAGGAAAGGGAAAGAGTACACAAGATTATTTATGACGAGCTTTGCTGCGGAATAGTCAAAAGCCGGTCAAAAGCAGAATTTATAACTATAATAAATAATCTGAAGGATAAGGGTGCGGAAGGAGTCATTCTTGGCTGTACAGAAATACCAATGCTTATAGAGCAGAAGGATCTGGATATAAGAGTATTCGATTCTATGAAGCTGCATGCCGATGCAATAGTAAAAGAAATGTTACACGGATAGATAATATTAAAGAGGAAAAAAGCATAAATACACTGAAAAGATTTGAGCAGATGTTTTTATCCGAATGCTGAGGATGTAAAGGTATTTGCGGGGAATTTGAGCAGAAATTCCAATACATTTCCCTTTTTTTAATGGAGTAATGTTCAAATTGAAAATAAACGGACTGCTGTATTGTTTTGAAAATATACTGAAAAAATTTTATTTCATAAAATAAAAAAATATGTCAGAACATAATGAAAATACTGAAAACACAAAACTATATAAATAATATATTATATTGATATAAAAAATATATAACTTATAAAATAAATTTGAAAATAATAGCTGAAATATGCTTGACATTGGAACCGAAATAGTGTAAACTAACTAAGTTATGACTAAAAATCATGGCAATTTTTGTGTAATTTTGTTAATGATATTTTTCATATATAAAATCTAAAATTAAAAATTTGGGAGGAGGAAAAATGCCTACTATTAATCAATTAGTTAGACACGGGAGATCAACTTCGGAAAAAAAGAAAAAATCACCAGCTCTAAAAGGTAACCCACAAAAAAGAGGAGTTTGCGTAAGAGTATATACTACTACACCTAAGAAACCAAACTCGGCATTAAGAAAAGTAGCAAGGGTTAAATTAGTAAACGGTATTGAAGTAACTGCTTACATACCTGGGATCGGGCATAACTTACAGGAACACTCGATTGTATTAATCAGAGGAGGAAGAACAAAAGATTTGCCGGGGGTAAGATATAAGATAATCAGAGGTGCGCTGGATACTGCAGGAGTAGTAAACAGAAAACAGGCAAGATCAAGATACGGAACTAAAAAAGATAAAAAATAAGATTAGGAGGTAACTTTAGGCATGTCAAGAAGAAGAAAAGCCGAAAGAAGAGATGTATTACCAGATTCAAGATATGGAGATAAATTAGTAACTAAATTTATTAACAGCCTTATGTATGATGGGAAGAAATCTATATCAGAAAGTATTTTCTATACTGCATTAGATCAAATTACAGCTGAAACTAATGAAGAAGGTATAGATGTATTTAGAAAAGCAATGGAAAATTTGAAACCGCAGCTAGAGGTAAGATCAAGAAGAATCGGTGGGGCTACGTATCAAGTGCCGGTTGAAGTAAGAGTAGAGAGACAGCAGGCTTTGGCTATCAGATGGCTTATCAGATATTCGAGAGAAAGAAAAGAATATGGTATGATAGAAAAATTAAGAAAAGAAATAATAGCAGCTGCTAACAATGAAGGCGGAGCTATGAAAAAGAAAGATGATACGTATAAAATGGCAGAAGCAAACAGAGCTTTCGCACATTATAGATGGTAACTTTAAGACAAGGAGGATATTTTAGAAATGGCAAGAGAAGTTGCTTTGAAAGACACAAGAAATATCGGAATCATGGCACATATAGATGCCGGGAAAACAACAACAACAGAGAGAATTTTATTTTATACAGGAGTTACGCATAAAATAGGAGAAGTTCACGAAGGTGCAGCTACGATGGACTGGATGGAACAGGAGCAGGAAAGAGGAATTACAATAACATCTGCTGCGACTACTTGTTTTTGGAAAAATCACAGAATTAACATAATAGACACACCAGGTCACGTGGACTTTACAGTAGAGGTAGAAAGATCTCTAAGAGTATTAGATGGTGCTGTTGCGGTTTTTTCTGCAGTTGACGGAGTCCAGCCGCAGTCTGAAACAGTATGGAGACAGGCTGATAAATACAAAGTTCCAAGAATGGCATTCTTTAATAAAATGGACAGAGTCGGTGCCGATTTTGACATGTGTGTGAATGACATTAAAGAAAAACTTGGAGGAAATGCACTTCCAATACAGATTCCAATAGGAGCGGAAGAAGCTTTTGAAGGTGTAATTGACTTAATAAAAATGCAGGAATTACTTTTCATAGATGAAACAATGGGTGCAAACTATGATGTGAAAGAAATAAGAGCGGAATTAGCGGATAAAGCTGAAGAAGCAAGAGAACACATGATAGAATCTATCGTTGAAACTGATGATGAGTTAATGGAGAAATTTTTCAGCGGAGAAGAAATTACAGAGGAAGAACTGATAAAAGCATTAAGAAAAGCTACAATTGAAGGAATGGTAGTACCTTGTGTATGTGGAACGGCATTTAAAAACAAAGGGATACAGCCTTTACTTGATAAAGTAGTGGAAATAATGCCTTCGCCTGAAGATGTAGGGGAAGTAAAAGGAACTAACCCTAAAACAGATGAAGAAATCACAAGAAGACCATCTGATGATGAAAAATTCTCAGCTTTAGCATTTAAGATCATGACAGATCCTTTCGTAGGAAAGCTTGCTTTCTTCAGAGTGTATTCGGGAATACTTGAAAAAGGTTCTTATGTGCTAAACTCTACTAAGGGTAAGAAAGAAAGAATGGGAAGACTGCTTCAGATGCATGCTAACAAGAGAGAAGAAAAAGACGAAGTTCACGCTGGGGATATAGCAGCAGCAGTAGGATTGAAAGATACTACTACAGGAGATACACTTTGTGATGAATCAGCTCCGATTATACTTGAAAAAATGGAATTTGCAGCTCCGGTTATTCAGGTAGCTGTTGAGCCTAAAACAAAAGCTGACCAAGAAAAAATGGGAACAGCACTATCTAAACTTGCAGAAGAAGATCCTACTTTCAAGGTAACAACTAATCAGGAAACAGGACAGACACTAATAGCCGGTATGGGTGAATTACACTTGGAAATTCTGGTAGACAGAATGAAAAGAGAATTTAAGGTAGAAGCAAATGTTGGTAAACCGCAGGTTGCGTACAGAGAAACTATTATTGGCGAAGCTAATGTAGAAACTAAGTATGCAAAACAATCAGGTGGTAGAGGACAATACGGACATGTTAAGATAATAGTAGAACCAAATAACGGAAAAGGTTATGAGTTCATTAACAAAATTACAGGGGGAGCAATCCCGAGAGAATATATTCCTGCAGTAGACAAAGGGATACAGGAAGCTATGGAAGCCGGAGTAGTTGCAGGATATCCCGTGCAGGATGTAAAAGTAACATTATATGACGGAACTTACCATGAAGTGGATTCGAGCGAAATGGCATTCAAAATCGCAGGATCGATGGCAGTAAAAGACGGTATGAGAAAAGCAACTCCTATATTACTTGAACCTATCTTCAAAGTGGAAGTAACTACTCCGGAAGAGTACATGGGAGATGTAATAGGAGATCTTAACTCAAGAAGAGGTCAGGTTTCAGGAATGACAGACAGAAACGGAGCAAAGATAATAAACGCATTTGTACCGTTATCGGAAATGTTCGGATATGCAACTGACTTAAGATCAAAAACACAAGGTAGAGCATCATATTCAATGGAATTTGAAAAATATGAACAAGTACCTACAAACATAGCTAATCAAATAATAGCTGAAAGAAAAGGATAAGCCTTTAAAATAAAATTTTAAATTTTTAGGAGGAAGAGTAGAATGGCAAAAGCTAAATTCGAAAGAAGCAAACCACACGTAAACGTGGGAACAATCGGTCACGTAGATCACGGAAAAACAACAACAACAGCAGCAATATCAAAAGTATTATCTGATAAAGGACTGGCTCAAAAAGTAGA